>NZ_JASKYT010000205.1:0-14257 GCF_041028275.1 Streptomyces sp. PU-14G | reverse complement strand
GGTCCCGTCGGCGTGGGGAAGCCGACCGTCGACCCGCGACGTGTCGGGGCTGAACATCAGCCACAGCCGCTCCACGACAGGGCGGTCGGCGAGGTGCGCGAGGCGGATCGATACGTCTGGCACGGGACTCCTTCTGCAGCGCGGTCAACCGGCGACCTCGGAGTGCCGGCGTCGACGGTACCGAGGCTCCGGACTGACGCCCGTTGTACCAGTGTTCGTACTGCTCGTCCGCGGTGCGGGGCCGGATCACGCGTCGCCGGACCCCCCCCCCCCCCCCCCCCCCCCCCCCCCCCCCCCCCCCCCCGTCCCTCGTGCTCTCTTTCCCTCGTGCCGGTCACCGGCGACCGGCACGAGGGAAAGAGAGCACGAGGGACGAGGGGAGCACGTGGGCGCGAGGGCGCGAGGGCGCGAGGGCGCGAGGCGATGAGGGCATGAGGGCATGAGGCCATGAACGTGGAGCTGGGCATCTTCGTGGAGCGGGACGGGCTGCCGGCGGTGCGGTTGGAGCGCCCTTTCGGGGTGCCGGTCGAGCAGGTGTGGCGGGCGCTGACGGAGCCGGGCAGCCTGGCGGCGTGGTTCCCCTCGCCGACGGTGGACCTGCAACCGCACGTGGGTGGCCGGGTGGAGTTCGCCGGCGACCCCTACGCGGGCGACACCTCCGGCACCGTGCTGGAATTCGATCCACCGCGGCGCCTGGGGTACACCTGGGGCGACGACGAGCTGCTCTTCGAGCTCGGGCCGCGCGGCGAGGGCTGCCTGCTCGCTCTCACCGACGTGCTGGAGGAGCGCGGCGCCGCGGCCCGCAACGCCGCGGGCTGGGAGATCTGCCTGGAGGAACTGGACGCTCTCCTCACCGGCGGTTCCCCCTCGGGCTCGCACCGCGGCCCGACCGGCGACTGGCAGGCCCGCTACGACGCCTACGTGGCCTCCGGCATGCCCTCGGGGGCGCCCATCCCCGAGGGCGGCGACCCGGGCTGAGGCCCTGGTCCGGGCTGAGCCGCTGGCCCGGGCCAGCGGCGGGCCACCAGGAGCGTCCAGCAGGTGAGCGCGGCGCACAGGGCGGCGCCCGTGGCGAAGACCGCGCTGTGCCGGCCGTCCTGGAGGAGGGACGTGGTGGCGGCGACCGTCGCGGAGCTGGCCAGTATGGCGGCGGCCGAGAACAGGGACGCGGCGCGGGCCCGGACCGGGGGCGGCAGGAGGCGGGGCAGCCAGGTCTGGAGGGTGGTGTGCAGGTAGCTCCAGGCGACGCCCAGCAGCGCGGCGCACAGCATCAGTACGGCCGTGCCGGGGAGGACGGCGGCGAGGGAGGCGCCGGTCATCGCGAGCGAACCGCCGGTGCCCAGCAGCCGCTTGGGGCTCCACACCCTGGCGTGGCGGCGCAGGACGAGGGTGCCGGCGAGGACGCCGACGGCGTAGGTGACCAGTACGGCGGAGGTCGACGTCTCCTCGCCCGCGGTGGCGAGGGCGGGCGCGAGGAGGGCCGGGAGCCCGAGCAGGACGGCTCCTTCGGCCGCGCCGAGACCGAGTACGGTCCCGTACGCGGCGCAGGTCCGCGCCGCGGAGCCGGTGCGGGGCGGCCACTCGTCCGGAGCCGGGGCGGGCGGATCGGCCGCCGTCTCGTCCGGGACCCGGGGACCGGCCGCCGTCTCGTCCCGGGCCCGGGGACCGGCCGCCGTCTCGTCCCGGGCCCGGGGACCGGCCGCCGCCTTGTCCCGGGCCCGGGGACCGGCCGCCGCCTCGTCCGGGACCCGGGGACCGGCCGCCGTCTCGTCCCGGACCCGCGGACCGTCGTCCGCCGCCCGTGTGCGCCCCCGCGCCCCGTCCGCGGTGGGCGAGGGGGCCAAGCTGTCCGCCCGGCGCCGGCCGCCGTGCGCGGGCGTGGGGCGGGAGCGGGTGTCGCCGAGGCGCCAGATCGTCACCGCGGTGAGGACGGCGATGACGGCGAAGGCGGGCCGCCACGAGCCGATGCGCAGCACCGTGTCCGCCAGCACGGGCGAGGCGATGGCGCTCGCCGCTGTCACGGTGGTGAGCGTCGCGAACGCCCGTTGCCTGGTGGGGGCGGAGCGCAGCGACTCGTAGTACAGGGACACGGACGGGGTGACGGTGGCGAAGCCCGCTCCCGCCGCGGTGCGCAGCGCGACCCACCAGCCGGGCCCCGGACACAGCGCGGAGCCCACGGAGGCGGCTGCCGCGACGGCCAGTCCGGTGCGCAGGCTGTGCCCGGGTCCGTACCGGTCGGCCAGCCACCCCCACAGGGGCAGCGCGAGGCCCTGGCCGAGCGAGTAGGCGGCGATTCCGGTCGTGACGGTGGCGATGTCGGTGTGCCAGGCGGCGGCGAGGGCGACGAGCAAGGGCGCGCACAGGTGCCAGTCGGCGTTACCGAGAGCAGCGGCCCAGCGGAGCGCGGACATGGTCCCCCCTTCTCCCCTCGGAAGAGAGAATATGGAGCTTTCCGCCAGGAATAGGGCGAGTGGGAGAATGTGACCCCTTCTGGGGATGTGCCGGGGCGGTGTCGGAGCGATGCCGGGACGGAGCCGGGGCGGTGCCAGGACGGAGCGGTGGGCGGTTCGGCGTCCCCCGGGCGGCGTTTCGAGGCACTCGCCCCCGGCCCGTATCGTCGGCCCCACCGGCCTTCGGCGGGCCCCACCGGCCCCGGCGGCCGGCCCGTCACGACGGCCCGGGCGACCGGCACGGCGGTCGGGAGCGAGCGGATCCGACGACAGGGACAGGAAGGCGGCGAGCGGCGTGCGCGAGGAGTTCGGTGGCGCTGAGGGCCGGCGACGCGGCGGCGGGCGGCCGTACGGGCGCGGCGGCGGTTACGGAGGCGGCCACGGCGGTCCGCGCGGGGGCCGCCCGCGCGGGCGCGGCGGGCCGCCACGGGAGCACGCCGGGGCCGCCGGGGCGCCCGGGTACGCAGAGGGGCGCGCGCGGACGCCGCGCACCGGGCTCGCCGCCGAACTGCGGGGGCTGGAGGGTGCGCAGTACGGGCGGTACAAGAGCCTGACCGGGCGGTGGGAGCTGCCCGGCGGCCAGGTGCTGGAGCTGGTGCGCGGCCAGGCCGACCCGTACGCGCCGCCCGCGCGGGTCGCCGTCCACGTGCCCGGCGGGCAGGCCGGGCTGCCCGCGGAGTTGTGGGCGACGCCGACGCGGCGGCGGGCGCTCGCCTCGTATCTGGCGCGCGGAGCCGCGCGGGCGGTGCGCGGGGAGAAGGCGCTGCGGGTGGACGCGGGCGGCCAGGAGGTGCTGGAGCGCAGCTCGTGCACGGTCAGCGGGGACGACGGCTCGGTCGTCCTGCGGCTGGGCGTCGCGCTGCCGGGCCACGGGCGGCGCATCGACGGGTTCGAGGCCGAGCGGCTGCTGTGCCAGGTGTTGCCGCGCGCGGCCGAACGCACGCTGGTGTACGAGGCGTTGGACGCCGGGGCTGTGCGGCGCTTCGTGGAGACCGTCGAGGACTCGGTGGCGCTGCGGGAGGCGCTGGCGGGGCTCGGTCTGGTCGGTTTCGTGGCCGACGGCGCCGTGCTGCCGCGCCGCAGCGGGGTCGACGACCGCCCGGCGGCGGGCGGCGGTGTGGTGCCGTTCGCCGCGCCCGAGGAGTTGCGGGTGACGGTGGAGCTGCCGCATGCGGGCGCCGTCACGGGCATGGGTGTGCCCGAGGGGGTGAATCTCGTCGTCGGCGGCGGCTTCCACGGGAAGTCGACGCTGCTGCGGGGGCTGGAGACCGGGATCTGGGACCACGTGCCGGGCGACGGACGCGAACTGGTCGTCTCGCGAAGTGAGACGGTGAAGCTGCGCGCCGAGGACGGCCGCCGCGTGGAGCGGGTCGACGTGCACGCCTTCGTCGACCACCTGCCGGACGGCTCGGACACCTCCGACTTCTCCACCGAGAACGCCTCGGGGTCGACCTCGCAGGCCGCGTCGCTGTGCGAGGCCGTCGAGGCGGGCGCGCGGGTGCTGCTGATCGACGAGGACACCGCCGCGACGAACCTGATGATCCGGGACGCGCGGATGCAGGCGCTGGTGGCCAAGGAACGCGAGCCGCTGACCCCGCTGGTGGACACCATCCGCTCCCTGCACCGCGACCACGGGGTCTCCACGGTGCTGGTGATGGGCGGCTCGGGCGACTACCTGGAGGTCGCCGACCGTGTCGTGATGATGGACGCCTACCGCCCCTCGGACGTCACCGCGCGGGCCCGGCAGATCGCGGCCGTGCCCACGGGACGCCACGCCGAGGCGGAGGCCTTTCCCGGGGTCGTGGCCCGGGTGCCGGACCCGGCTTCGCTGGACGCCGAGGTGCGCGGGCGCTCCCGGATCCGAGCGCGCGGCGAGGACGTGCTCTCCTTCGGCGACCACGAGGTGGACCTGCGCGCCGTCGAGCAGCTCGCCGACCCGCGCCAGGTCACCGGCGTCGGCCTCGCCCTCGAACTGATGGTGCGCCGCTCCATGCTGGACGGGCGCCGCACGCTGTCGGAAGCCCTCGACCTGCTGGAGGAGGTGCTGGCGGACGGGCCGACCTGGCCGCTGCTGACCGTGCGGGACGAGGACTTCGCCGTGCCGCGCAGGTTCGAGACGGCCGCGGCCCTCAACCGGGTCAGGGGGCTGCGGATGCTGCGCTGAGGCGCCGTGGTGGGATGTCTCCCATGAGCGCGACCGTGACCGTCACCACCTGGTACCTGGAACAGAACTCGCCGCGGGAGTTGACGCCCGCGCGGGTGCCCGAGGAGGCGGCCGGGGTGAGCGTCGCCCGCGCCGAGGTCCCCAGCCCCGAGTTCAACAGGTTCCTGTACGCGTCGGTGGGCGCGGACACCACGTGGGTCGACCGGCTGCCGTGGACGTACGCGCAGTGGGAGCACTTCCTGAAGCGTCCGGGTGTCGAGACGTGGGTCGCCTACGAGCGGGGCACGCCCGCCGGGTTCATCGAACTGGACGGCGCGAGTGAGTCCGCTCAGGGCGCGGTGGAGATCAGCTACTTCGGCCTGCTCCCCGCCTTCCGCGGGCGCGGTATCGGCGGTCACCTGCTCTCGGTGGGGCTCGCGCGCGCCTGGGACCTCGCGCAGCGGTGGGAAGGGCGTCCCGCGACCGGCCGCGTGTGGCTGCACACCTGCTCGCGGGACGGCCGGCACGCCCGCGCCAACTACGAGCGGCGCGGCCTGCGTGTCTACCGCACCGAGACCGCCGACGAGCCCGACGTGCCCTCGCCGGGGCCCTGGCCGGGAGCCTGAGCCGCTCGCCGGGCCGACGGCCGGGCGCAGTACACCTCACCGCGGCGGTCTCATCATTCGGTAAGTTTTCGTCCACCATACGGATAGCAGTGGACTGGCGTCTGACGGGCGTGCGACGCTTCCGTCATGTCTCGCGCTGGAATCGCCTTGGTGAGTCGACGTCACGTCGACCTCGTTCGCGTGTCCAGCGCCATCTGTCCGGCGGGCTGACAGTCACAGCACCGCCGTCTCGACACCTTTCTTCCGACGCCTTTCCCTGAGGCCGGCCCCAGGCCACCGCCCGCACCGTCGCGGGCACAGCCTCCTGACGGCGTCGCCGCATCCCCCGCGTACGGGCGCTTCCCGCGTGGTGGTCCGCCACCGCGCGCCGGGTTGGTCCGGCCCGTCCGCGTACCCGACCGCACCCGCCCCGCGTGTGCCCGCGCCCCCTGCCCGAAGGATTGAGCCATGGCCGACACCTCCGAGCGCCCCCCAGCCCCCGCCCGCCGCAAGGCGGGACGCCACCGCGGCGAAGGACAGTGGGCCGCAGGCCACTTCACGCCGCTGAACGGCAACGAGCAGACCAAGAAGGACGACGACGGTCTCAATGTGCGGACACGCATTGAGACGATCTACGCCCACCGCGGTTTCGCCTCCATCGACGGCGCGGACCTGCGCGGCCGGATGCGCTGGTGGGGGCTCTACACCCAGCGCAAGCCGGGGATCAGCGGCGGCAAGACCGCCGTGCTGGAGCCCGAGGAGCTGGACGACGAGTTCTTCATGCTGCGGGTCCGCATCGATGGCGGCCGGCTGACCACCGAGCAACTGCGCGTCGTCGGCGACATCTCGCAGGAGTTCGCGCGCGGCACCGCCGACATCACCGACCGGCAGAACGTCCAGTTCCACTGGATCCGCATCGAGGACATGCCGGAGATCTGGCGGCGTCTCGAAGGCGTGGGGCTGTCCACCACCGAGGCCTGCGGCGACGTGCCGCGCGTCATCCTCGGCTCGCCCGTCGCGGGCATCGCCGCCGACGAGATCATCGACGGCACGCCGGCCATCGAGGAGATCCAGCGCAGGGTCATCGGCAACCCCGCCTACTCGAACCTGCCCCGCAAGTTCAAGACGGCCGTCTCCGGATCGCCGCTGCTGGATGTCGCGCACGAGATCAACGACGTGGCGTTCGTCGGTGTCCACCACCCCGAGCACGGGCCCGGCTTCGACGTGTGGGTGGGCGGCGCGCTGTCCACCAACCCCAAGTTGGGGGTGCGGCTGGGCGCGTGGGTGCCGCTGGAGGAGGTCGCCGACGTCCACGAGGGCGTCACGGGGATCTTCCGCGACTACGGCTACCGGCGGCTGCGCAACCGCGCCCGGCTGAAGTTCCTCCTCGCCGACTGGGGCGCGGAGCGGTTCCGGCAGGTGCTGGAGGACGAGTACCTGGGGCGCAAACTGCTCGACGGCCCGGCGCCCGAGCAGCCTCCGCAGCAGTGGCGCGACCACATCGGCGTCCACCAGCAGAAGGACGGCCGCTACTACCTGGGCTTCGCGCCCCGCGTGGGCCGCGTGGACGGTACGACGCTCAGCAAGATCGCCGACTTGGCCGAGGCCCACGGCTCAGGTCGGGTGCGCACCACGGCCGAGCAGAAGATGATCGTGCTGGACGTCGAGCAGGACCAGGTGGCCTCGCTGGCCGAGGGCCTGGAGGCGCTCGACCTGACGACCCGGCCCTCCCCCTTCAGGCGGGGCACGATGGCCTGCACCGGGATCGAGTTCTGCAAACTGGCCATCGTGGAGACCAAGGGCCGCGGCTCCTGGCTCATCGACGAACTGGAGCGCCGCCTCCCCGACTTCGACGAGCCCGTCACCATCAACCTCAACGGCTGCCCCAACTCCTGCGCCCGCATCCAGGTCGCGGACATCGGCCTGAAGGGGCAACTGCTCACCGGGGCCGACGGCAACCAGGTCGAGGGCTACCAGGTGCACCTGGGCGGCTCGCTGGGCCTGGAGCCGGGATTCGGCCGCAAGGTGCGCGGGCTGAAGGTGACCGCCGACCAACTCCCCGACTACATCGAACGCGTGCTGCGTGCCTTCCAGGACCAGCGCGAGGACGGCGAACGGTTCGCCCAGTGGGCCGCGCGGGCCGACGAGGGGGACCTGAAATGAGCTCGGCCGAAGGCGGGGAGAGGGCCGCGCCGTTCCACTGCCCCTACTGCGGCGACGAGGACCTGCGGCCCAGCGAGGAGGCGACGGCCCCGGGGCAGGGAGCGGCCTGGGAGTGCTCAGCCTGCAACCGCGCCTTCCGGCTGAAGTTCCTGGGGCTGCTAGCCTCCGGACTGCGCTCGGCACACGGAGAGGACCCCACCCCATGAGCATCGCGCACATATCTGGGCAATGCTCCGCCGAGGAGCTCAGGACGCTGGCCGAGCAGGCGGGCCGCGATCTGGAGGACGCCGACGCGCTGGACATCCTGCGCTGGGCCGCCGACACCTTCGGCCGGCGCTTCTGCGTCACCTCCTCCATGGAGGACGCCGTCGTCGCCCATCTCGCCTCGCGTGTCTTCCCCGGCGTCCGCGTCGTCTTCCTCGACACCGGCTACCACTTCCCCGAGACCCTCGGCACCCGCGACGCCGTCGAGGCCGTCATGGACGTGGAGGTCCACACCCTCACCCCCCGCCAGTCGGTGGCCGAGCAGGACGCCGAGTACGGCCCCCAGCTGCACGACCGCGACCCCGACCTGTGCTGCGCGCTGCGCAAGGTGCAGCCGCTGGAAGAGGGACTGCGCGCCTACGACGCGTGGGCCACCGGGCTGCGCCGCGACGAGTCGCCGACCCGCGCCGGAACCCCGGTCGTCGGCTGGGACGAGAAGCGCCGGAAGGTCAAGGTCTCGCCCATCGCCCGCTGGAGCCAGCGGGACGTGGACGACTACGTCGCCGAGCACGGCGTCCTGACCAACCCGCTGCTGAGCGACGGCTACGCCTCCATCGGCTGCGCGCCCTGCACCCGCCGCGTGCTGGAGGGCGAGGACGCGCGCGCGGGCCGCTGGGCCGGGCGGGGCAAGACCGAGTGCGGGCTGCACGGATGACGGAACACCGAGAAGAGCAGGGGAGCGTGATGAGCGGGGCAAGCGGCGCGACCGTGTGGCTGACCGGCCTGCCGAGCGCGGGCAAGACGACGATCGCCACCGCGCTGGCCGACCGGCTGCGCGGCGAGGGCCGGCGGGTCGAGGTGCTGGACGGCGACGAGATCCGCACCTTCCTCTCCGCGGGACTCGGCTTCTCCCGCGCGGAGCGGGACACCAACGTGCAGCGCATCGGCTTCGTCGCCGAACTGCTGGCCTCGCACGGGGTGACGGTGCTGGTGCCCGTCATCGCCCCGTACGCCGACAGCCGCGAGGCCGTCGCCAAGCGCCACGCCGCCGAGGGCACGCCGTACGTCGAGGTGCACGTCGCCACGTCGCTTCAGGTGTGCTCCCAGCGGGACGTGAAGGGCCTGTACGCGAAGCAGGCGGCCGGCGAACTGACCGGGCTGACCGGCGTGGACGACCCGTACGAGGAGCCCGAGAGCCCGGACCTGCGGCTGGAGACCGACGGCCGGCGCGTCGCCGAGTCGGCCGCGGCGCTGCACACGTTGCTGAGGGAGAGGGGACTGCTATGACGACGGCGGTGACCGCGCCGGAGGAGACCGACAACCCGTTCGCGCTCTCGCATCTCGACGCGCTGGAGTCGGAGGCGGTGCACATCTTCCGCGAGGTCGCGGGAGAGTTCGAGCGCCCCGTGATCCTGTTCTCGGGCGGCAAGGACTCGATCGTGATGCTGCACCTGGCGCTCAAGGCGTTCGCGCCCGCGCCGGTGCCGTTCGGGCTGCTGCACGTGGACACGGGACACAACTTCCCCGAGGTGCTGGAGTTCCGGGACCGCACGGTGGCGGGGAACGGGCTGCGGCTGCACGTGGCCTCGGTGCAGGAGTACATCGACGCGGGCACGCTGCGCGAGCGCCCCGACGGGACGCGGAACCCGCTGCAGACCGTGCCGCTGCTGGAGGCCATCTCCTCGGGCCGGTTCGACGCCGTCTTCGGCGGTGGCCGCCGGGACGAGGAGAAGGCGCGCGCGAAGGAGCGGGTGTTCTCACTGCGGGACGAGTTCGGCGGCTGGGACCCCAGGCGCCAGCGTCCCGAGCTGTGGCAGCTCTACAACGGCCGGCACGCACCGGGTGAGCACGTCCGCGTCTTCCCGCTCTCGAACTGGACCGAGCTGGACGTGTGGCAGTACATCGCGCGGGAGAAGATCGAGCTCCCGGCGATCTACTACGCGCACGAGCGGGAGGTCTTCTCCCGCTCCGGCATGTGGCTGTCGCCCGGCGAGTGGGGCGGCCCCAAGGACGGCGAACGGGTCGAGCGGCGACTGGTGCGCTACCGCACGGTCGGTGACATGTCCTGCACGGGCGCCGTCGACTCGGACGCGGACACGGTCGAGAAGGTGATCGCGGAGATCGCCGTCTCCCGGCTGACCGAGCGCGGAGCCACCCGGGCCGACGACAAGCTCTCCGAAGCCGCGATGGAAGACCGCAAGCGGGAAGGCTACTTCTGACCATGACCGGAACGCTGGACAGCCAAGCGCTGGGAACCGCGGCCACGGCGACGACGTCGCTGCTGCGCTTCGCCACCGCCGGCAGCGTCGACGACGGCAAATCGACCCTGGTGGGCCGCCTGCTGCACGACTCCAAGTCGGTGCTGACCGACCAGTTGGAGGCCGTCTCCCGCGCCTCGCGGGAGCGCGGCCAAGAAGCCCCCGACCTGGCGCTGCTGACCGACGGCCTGCGCGCCGAGCGGGAGCAGGGCATCACCATCGACGTGGCCTACCGCTACTTCGCCACGCCCAAGCGGCGGTTCATCCTCGCGGACACGCCGGGGCACGTGCAGTACACCCGGAACATGGTCACCGGCGCCTCCACCGCCGAGCTGGCCGTCGTCCTGGTGGACGCGCGCAACGGCGTGGTGGAGCAGACCCGCCGGCACGCCGCCGTGGCCGCGCTGCTGCGCGTCCCGCACGTCGTCCTCGCCGTCAACAAGATGGACCTGGTCGACTACCAGGAGAGCGTCTTCGCCGCGATCGCCGACGCGTTCTCCGCGTACGCCACCTCGCTCGGGGTGCCGGAGGTGACGGCCATCCCCATCTCCGCGCTCGAAGGCGACAACGTCGTGGACGCCTCGGCGCACATGGACTGGTACTCGGGGCCCACCGTCCTCGAACACCTGGAGACCGTGCAGGTCGCCCACGACCCCACCGACGACGCGGCCCGCTTCCCCGTCCAGTACGTCATCAGGCCGCGGACCGCCGAGCACCCCGACTACCGGGGCTACGCCGGGCAGATCGCCTCCGGTGTGCTGCGCGTCGGCGACCGCGTCACCGTCCACCCCTCGGGGCAGACCTCCACGATCGCCGCGATCGACGCCCTCGGCCAGGCGGTCGAGGCGGCCTGGGCGCCCCAGTCGGTCACCCTCCGCCTCGCCGACGACCTCGACATCTCCCGCGGCAACGTGCTCGCCCCCAGCGAGGCGGACCTGACACCGAGCCAGGACGTGACCGCCACCGTCTGCCACCTCCACGACACCCCCCTCACCCCCGGCGCCCGCGTCCTGCTCAGGGTCGCCACGCGCACCGTCAAGGCGCTGGTGAAGGACATCCCCTCCCGTCTCACCCTGGCCGACCTGTCCCAGCACCCCGCGCCGGGGCAGCTGGTGGCCAACGACATCGGCCGTGTCGTGCTGCGCACCGCCGAACCCCTGCCCCTCGACGCCTACGCCCGCTCCCGCCGCACCGGCTCCTTCCTCCTCATCGACCCCGCCGACGGCAGCACCCTCACCGCCGGCATGGCCGGCGAGGCCTTCGCCGACGCGAACACGCCGGTGGCTGCGGGCGTCGACGACGAGGGCTGGGACTTCTGAAGCGGGGACTGACAAGCATGGGCATCCCGAAAGAGGCCTTCTCCACCTTCGACCAGACCGGTGGCCGCATCGGCAGCGGCGCACGCGGCAGCGGTCAGGGCGGAGTGGGGCGATGTGCACGGTGAAGTGCGTACGCCCCCCGTACGCCACGCTCACCGTCCGCCGTCCGTGCGGCCCGGCACCCCCGGACACCGCGCGGACACCGCCCCGCGTCCGCCCCCTTGAGAGGACACTTCCGTGCCCCGCATCCGAGCCCTGCCACGACGAGCGCCCCACCGGGCCGCCACCGCTCTCGCCCTCCTTCCGGTACTGCTCCTGGCGGCGGGCTGCGGCTACGGGTCGAAGGCCGTCGAGAGCGGGGACCCCGCTCCGGTGGGCGGTGCCAAGATCGGCGGGCTCGACGAGGTGAGGCTCGGGTACTTCCCCAACGTCACCCACGCCACCCCCCTGGTGGGGCTGCGCTCCGGCGGGCGGATACCGCAGGAGCTGGGCGGCACGAAGGTGAGGACGCAGGTCTTCAACGCCGGGCCCGCCGCCATCGAAGCGCTCAACGCGAAGGCCGTCGACATGACCTGGGTGGGGCCCTCCCCCGCCGTCAACGGGTACGTCCAGTCGGGCGGGAAGAACCTGCGCATCGTCGGGGGCGCGACCTCGGGCGGCGCCTCCCTGGTCGTCGACCCGGAGAAGGTGGCCTCGCTCGACGACCTCAAGGGCAAGACACTCGCCACGCCCCAGTTGGGCAACACCCAGGACGTGGCGCTGCTGCACCACCTCAAGACCAAGGGCATCGAGGTCGACCCGGAGACCGGCAAGGGCGCCACCTCGGTGCTGCGGCAGGACAACAAGGAGATCCCGACCACCTTCCGGCAGGGCGGCATCGACGGCGCGTGGGTCCCCGAGCCGACCGCCTCGAAGCTGGTGGCGGAAGGCGGCAAGGTCCTGCTCGACGAGGAGAAGCTGTGGAAGGAGGGGAAGTTCGTCACCACCAACCTGGTGGTGCGCCAGGACTTCCTCGAAGACCACCCCGACGTGGTCGAGGCGGTGCTGCGCGGCTCGGTGCGGACCAACGCGTGGATCCGCTCGCACCCCGGCGCCGCGAAGAAGGACATCAACGAGGCCTTGCAGCGCGACGCGGGCAAGCCACTGCCCGACACGGTGCTCGACGCGGCCTTCCGGCGGATCGAGGTGACGGACGACCCGCTGGCCGGGACGCTGAAGAAGCAGGCCGGCCACGCGGTGGCGACAGGGCTGCTGGACAAGCCGGACCTGGCCGGGATCTACGACCTGGCCCCGCTCAACCGTGTCCTCGCAAGCGCAGGCCGTCCCGCCGTGACCGACGCCGGACTTGGCCGTCCCTGAGCCCGCCCCTGCGAGAAGGAGGTGAACCAGTGACCGTGACCACAGCGGCCGGCACCGCCGCCCGCATCACGCACGTGAGCAAGTCGTTCGGCCCGCAGCACGTACTGGACGACATCAGCATCGACGTCGCGCCGGGAGAGTTCGTCACCCTGCTCGGCGCCTCGGGCTGCGGCAAGAGCACCCTGCTCAATCTCGTGGCCGGCCTCGACGCTCCCAGCGCCGGCACGATCGAGGTCCCCGGCGGACGCCCGGCGCTGATGTTCCAGGAACACGCGCTCTTCCCGTGGCTGACCGCGGGCAAGAACATCGAACTGGCCCTGAAGATGCGCGGCATGCCCAGGGCGGACCGCCCCGAGGAGGCCGAACGGCTGCTGCGGCTCGTGCGGCTGCACGGCGCGTACACCAAACGCGTCCACGAGCTGTCCGGTGGCATGCGGCAGCGGGTGGCGCTGGCTCGCGCGCTGGCGCAGGACAGCCGGCTGCTGCTGATGGACGAGCCGTTCGCCGCGCTGGACGCCATCACCCGCGACGTCCTCCACGAGGAGCTGACCCGCGTGTGGTCGCAGACGAACGTCGCCGTGCTCTTCGTCACGCACAACGTCCGCGAGGCCGTACGGCTGGCCGAGCGCGTCGTGCTGCTCTCCTCCCGGCCAGGACGCGTCGCCAGGGAGTGGAAGGTCGGCATCCCGCACCCGCGCCGTATCGAGGACGCGGACGTGGCCGGGCTGTCCGTCGAGATCACCGAACAGCTCCGGGGGGAGATCCGCCGCCATGGCCAGCACTGAGACACAGCCGACGACGTCCGGGCCGCGGACCGACGGCGAGAAGACCGGGAGCGCGGCGGCCACCGGCGCGGCGCCCGGGAGCCCGGCGCCCGGCAGCGACCTGGCGGGCCTGGAGGCGGGGCTCGACGCGCTCGACACCCACGCCACGGCACGGCCCGCGCTGTGGGAGGTGCTGCGGCACAAGGTGCTGCCGCCGGTGGCGGCCGTCGTACTGGTCCTGGCGCTGTGGCAGGCGGCGTTCGCGCTCGGCCTCAAGCCCGACTACCAGCTGCCGAGCCCGCTGATGGTGTGGGACGCGCTGGCCGAGGAGTGGTACAAGGGCACGATCCTCGGCGTCGTCTGGCAGAGCGTCTCCCGCGGGGCGCTGGGCTTCGGGGTCGCCCTCCTGGTCGGGACGCCGCTGGGACTGCTGGTGGCCCGGGTGCGGCCGGTGCGCGCGGCGATCGGACCGATCCTGTCCGGACTCCAGTCGCTGCCCTCGGTGGCGTGGGTGCCGGCGGCGATCATCTGGTTCGGGCTGACGAACGCCACCATCTACGCCGTCGTGCTGCTGGGCGCCGTGCCCTCCATCGCCAACGGCCTGGTCGCGGGCGTCGACCGGATCGACCCGCTGCACCTGCGCGCGGGAAAGGTGATCGGCGCGCGAGGGCTGCGCGGTGTCCGCCACGTGCTGCTGCCCGCCGCGCTGCCCGGCTACATCGCGGGACTCAAGCAGGGCTGGGCGTTCTCCTGGCGGTCCCTGATGGCGGCCGAACTGATCGCGACCTCGCCGGAGCTGGGCGTGGGCCTGGGCCGGCTGCTGGACACCGGCCGCGCCTACCAGGACATGCCGCTCGTGCTCGGAGCGATCCTGCTCATCCTGCTGGTGGGCATCGGCATCGAACTGCTCATCTTCGCGCCCGTCGAGCGGCGCGTCCTGCGCCAGAGGGGGCTGCTGCGCTGATGCCGCGCCCCACCCCTGTCACCCCTGT
>NZ_JASKYT010000204.1:0-12613 GCF_041028275.1 Streptomyces sp. PU-14G | reverse complement strand
GGGGCGGGCACCGATTCGGGCCGGGCGGTGGCTCAGCCCGGGGTGCAGACCTTGGTCAGTTCGTCGGCCGCGTCGGTGACGGGCTTCGCCTCGGGGGCCCGGCCCGCCTCGACGTCCGAGCGGACGCTGTCGACGGCGCCGCGCAGCTGGGAGACGGCCTTGCCGACGTCGCCGTCGTCCGTCTCGTCCTCGATCTTGGTGAGGTTCTTGTCTATCGCGTCGAGGGACTTCCGAGCCTGGGTGGGGTCCTCGCCGGCGTCGGAGACCGCCTGCTGGAGGTCGTCGACGGACTGGGCGATGGTGGACGCGGTGCTCGCGCAGTCCAGCGCGCGGTCCACAGCGGAGCAGCCGGCGGTGACCGGCACGGCGAGTGCGAGGACCGCTGCCGCGGCCACGACGTTCCAACGGAGCACCTGCTACGTCCCTCCCCCAAGACTGGTCGGGCCGCACGGTTCGACACGTGCGGCCCGCACCCAGTCAGACGCGTAAAGCGGCGGCAAAGTTCCCCCGCCCCGGGGAAGTTCTCACGCGGCCGACGCCCCGCGGAAGCTGTCAGCGGCCGAGCGCGGTGCGCTGGGCCCCGTCCAGCTGGGCGCAGCCCGCGACGGCGAGGTCGAGCAGCCCGTTCAGCTCCTCGCGGGCGAACGGCGCGCCCTCGGCCGTGCCCTGCACCTCGACGAAGCGGCCGTCGGAGGTGCAGACGACGTTCATGTCGGTCTCCGCGCGCACGTCCTCCTCGTAGCGCAGGTCGAGCAGCGGGGCGCCGTCGACGATGCCGACGCTGACGGCGCTGACGCCCCCGGCCAGCGGCTGCGCCTTGGGCTTGATCAGCTTGCGCTCCTGTGCCCAGGTGACCGCGTCGGCCAGCGCCACGTAGGCGCCGGTGATCGCCGCCGTCCGGGTGCCGCCGTCGGCCTGGAGGACGTCGCAGTCGAGCACGATGGTGTTCTCACCGAGCGCCTTGTAGTCCACGACGGCGCGCAGGGAGCGCCCGATGAGGCGGGAGATCTCGTGGGTGCGGCCCCCGATCTTGCCGCGCACCGACTCGCGGTCGCCGCGGGTGTTGGTGGAGCGCGGCAGCATGGCGTACTCGGCGGTGACCCAGCCCTCTCCGCTGCCCTTGCGCCAGCGGGGCACCCCTTCGGTCAGGCTGGCGGTGCACAGCACCCGGGTGTCGCCGAACGAGACGAGGACCGAGCCCTCGGCGTGCTTGCTCCAACCGCGCTCGATCGTGACGGGGCGCAGCTCCTCGGCCGTACGGCCGTCGATACGTGACATGCGTGCGAGCGTATCCCCGGCAGGGGGTGTGGGCCGAACGCGGGAACCGCGGCCCGTCCGGCCCCGCCCGGCCAGGGCGGGGCCGGCTCCTCGGGCCCCCGCCCGCCCCCGGGCGGGGGCGGAGCTCACAGCTGGTCGTTGATCTCCTCGGCGACGGGGTCGGCGTCGGTGCCGATGACGACCTGGATCGCGGAGCCCATCTTGACGACGCCGTGCGCGCCTGCGGCCTTCAGCGCGGCCTCGTCGACGAGGGAGGGGTCGCCGACCTCGGTGCGGAGGCGGGTGATGCAGCCCTCGACCTCTTCGATGTTGTCGAGCCCGCCGAGTCCGGCGATGATCTTCTCAGCCTTGGTGGCCATGTCCTACTCCTGTGTTCCGGCTGCTTTCCGGCCTTTTCCGGCCCGGATGGACGCGAGGTGCGAGGCGCGAGACGGCGTGGATTGGCGTGGTTGTCACGTTAGTCCACGATCAGCCCACCTACGCGGGCATCCATCCGTTTTCTGGCGAATGATGGCGATTACCGGCGCCGCGAGGTGTCCTGCCGTCACCACGGCCGGGTCGCCACGAGCGCTAGAGGTCTACACCAGTATGCGCCAGCCGTCCGGCGGGCGGACGAGGGGCCGACCAGGTCGAGGGGCCGACCAGTCAGGAGGAGGCTCGTGAGCGCCAACGCCGCAGCCGAGCCGGGAAGCCCGCACAGGAAGTGGGTGTCCGTCTTCTTCCAGGGCCTGCAGAAGATGGGCCGCAGCCTCCAGCTGCCCATCGCGGTGCTCCCGGCCGCGGGCATCCTCAACCGGCTGGGCCAGCCGGACATCTTCGGCGACGAGGGCCTGGGCTGGACCGACGTCGCCAAGGTGTTCGAAGGGGCGGGAAGCGCCCTGCTGGACTCGGCGCTCGGGCTGCCGCTGCTCTTCTGCGTCGGCGTGGCCATCGGCATGGCACGCAAGGCCGACGGCTCGACGGCGCTGGCCGCCGTCGCGGGCTTCCTCGTCTACTACAACATCCTCCAGCAGTTCCCCACCTGCCCGCCGGGGTCGGGGTTCGACACGGAGATGGGGACGTGCGTCGGCAAGGACGGGTCGGCCTCCGGGGCCGCCACCTACCAGAACCCGGGGGTGTTCGGCGGTATCGTCGTCGGGCTGCTGGCGGCCTGGTTCTGGCAGCGCTTCCACCGGGTGAAGCTGGTGGACTGGCTCGGCTTCTTCAACGGCCGCCGCCTGGTGCCGATCATCATGGCGTTCGTCGCGCTGGTCTTCGCGGTGCTCTGCCAGTGGGTGTGGCCGCCGATCGGCGACGGGCTCACCACCTTCTCCAAGTGGATGACGGATCTCGGCGCCTGGGGCGCGGGCATCTTCGGCGTCGCCAACCGCGCCCTCATCCCCATCGGCATGCACCAGTTCCTGAACACCTTCATGTGGTTCCAGTTCGGCAGCTTCAAGAAGCCGGACGGCGAGGTCGTGCACGGTGACATCAACCGCTTCCTGGCGGGAGACCCGAGCGCGGGCCAGTTCACCTCCGGCTTCTTCCCGATCATGATGTTCGCGCTGCCCGCCGCCGCGCTGGCCATCACCCACGCCGCCCGCCCCGAGCGCCGCAAGGTGGTGGGTGGCCTGATGCTCTCGACGGCGCTGACGTCGTTCGTGACGGGGGTGACCGAGCCGATCGAGTTCTCGTTCCTGTTCGTCGCCCCGGCGCTGTACGTCATCCACGTCCTGCTCACCGGTGTCTCGATGGCGCTGACCTGGGCTCTGGGGGTGCACGACGGGTTCAGCTTCTCGGCCGGCCTGATCGACTACGTCATCAACTGGAGTCTGGCGACCCGGCCCTGGCTGATCATCCCGATCGGGCTGTGCTTCGCGGTGGTCTACTACGTCCTCTTCCGCTTCATGATCGTCAAGTTCGACCTGAAGACCCCGGGCCGGGAGCCGGAGGAGGTCGCGGACGAGATCGAGCAGGACAACACGAGGGCTTAGACCAGTGCTCCCCGCCCGCTCGGCGAAGATGTCCGTCAGGCGGCGGTGCGCCCGGAACCGGTACCCGGTGCTGTTCCGGCCGAGGAGCCTGCGGCGCAGCCCGTCGCCGGGCACCAGTCGCAGCTCGGATGGCGCCGCCGGGCGTCCAGCGGCGTCATCACTTGCTGCCGCGGTGTCAGCGGCACGTCGGGCGGATCACTCGCGCCCGCCGATCGCGTCCACCGGAGCAGGCCGCATGGCGTACTTGGTGGCCATCGCGATGGAACCCCACGAAAGCGCGACGGTGAGCGCCACGATCGCGATGAGGCCGAGGGGAGAGATGCTGGGAACGGGCGACTTCGTCAGCGAGATGCTGACGCCGACGAGCGGCGGAATCGTCGCCAGCAGACCGAACAGCAGCGCCGAGACGGCCACGAGCCTGGCCTCGCCGTTCATCATCGCGCGGACCTGTTCCCGGCCGGCGCCGATGAGGCGCAGCATGGCGAACTCGCGCACCCGCGCCGCCGTCGCCATCACCAGGGTGTTCACCACGGCGATGGCGATGTATCCGAGGAGCAGGGTCTGGAACAGGAGGTCGAGCGCCCAGTCTCCCGAGTCGCCGGAACCGGGCGCGTTCTGGAAGGCCTCCCGGTCGCCGACGCCGACCGTGGGGCAGGGCTCGACTGCCTTGCGCAGCGCGCCGTCGAATGTCTCGGAGTCGGTTCCGTCCTCGGACCTGACCAGCACCGCGGTGTTGACCTGTGACGTGGTGTGGGCGACGACGAGGTCGTTGGGGAGGGTGACGTCCCCGAAGCCCAAGCCCCTCTCGTAGATCGCCACCACCCGGGGCTTGATCGCCGTACCGTCGCCGAGCCGTAGATCGATGGTCTCGCCCCGGTCCGCCCCGACCGTCTCCGCGACGATCCGGCTCAGGGCCACCGTTCCGTCCTTGAGCTTCGAGATGTCACCCTCGATCACCTCGAGGTCCATGGTCTGGGAGAGCCGTTCGGGCGTCACTCCCTGGGCGGCGAAGGCCTTGGTCGCGGTGTCGTCCTCGGACGGGAATGTCAGCAGCGTCTGCGTGCGCGCCACCGGTGTCACCACGGCGGCCCCGGGCACGCTCCGTACGGCGTCCACGACCTGCGGGGACACACCGGCGCCGGACGACGCGGTCAGCACCCGGCCGGCCCGCAGGCCTTGCTCAAGCTGGTCGTGCGAAGCCGCAACTGTCGTGGAGGTACCGAACACCTGCACGGCGGCCAACGTCACGCCCATGGCCAGCGGCGTAGTGGCCGTACTGAGCCGTCGCACATGCGCGCGCGTGTTGGCATGGGCAAGGAAACCGTGGGCCTTGGACGGCCGGTTCAGTAGCGAGCCGAACAGCAGGACGGCGCCTCTGAGCAGCAGAGGTCCGATGCACCCGAGCGCCACGACGAACAGCAGGACCGCGGCCGCCGCGGTGTCGGCTGCCGAGTCACCCGAGACCGCGACATTGCTCAAGGTGAGCAGCAGGCCGAGCGGGATCAGCAGGAAACCGATCGTCAGCCGGACCCAGCCGAGCTTCTTGGGCTCGATGGCGACGTCCCCGAGTGCCTCGACCGGGCTGGTCTTGGCCACCCGGCGCGCGACCAACCAGCCGCCGAGCCGGGCGCTGACCATGCACAGCACCAGCGAGGCGAGGAAGGGCACCCACCCCACCTGCATCTGGAAGTCCGAGGGCATCGCGCCCGCGAGGACGAAAACGCCGCGCATCGCGAAGGCGAGCACGACGCCGGGGATCGCGCCGACCAGGGCGCCCGACAACGACACCAGGGTCATCTCGGCGCCGACCATCCAGTGGATCTGCTTGGGCGTCGCGCCGATGGCGCGCAGCAGGGCCAGTTCGCGTCTGCGCTGCTGCACCGACAGCGCGAGGGTGCTCACCACCACGAACACCACGATCAGCACCATCGTGCCGCCGAACGACGCCGACGACTCAACCACCAGGCTGCGGGCATCGCCCACGTCCAGGAACTCCACGTCGCCGCGTTCCGCGCCGGTGCGTGCCACCACGTGCGGTACGGCGGCCGTGATCCGCTTGGCGAGCTCATCCGGAGTGACGTGGGGTTCGGCGCGCACGCCGATGACGTCCACCCGGCCCGGACGACCGGACAGCTCGGCCGCCCGGGCGTCGGTGAAGAACACGGCGGACTGCCGGTCCAGCCCGCCCTTCGGCGGACTCGCGATGCCCGCCACGCGGTAGGTCGACGGCAGGGAGCCGACGACGATGCGTATCTTCGAGCCGACCGCCAGGTCCGCGTGCTCGGCGAGTTCCGCGTCGAGCACGACGTCGTCGGGCGCGGCGGGCGGGCTGCCCTCGCGTACCGAGAACGGCCCAAGGGAGGCGCCGGACCAGCCGTGCCCGAACACCGGGAAGCCGTCGGGGCCGCCCACCTCTTCGCCGTCCGAGCTCAGGGCGCTGACGTCGATGTCGACGTCGCCGTCGGCCGACTTGACTCCGGGCACGGCGGCGACGGCGTCGACCTTGTCGGCGGGCAGCGTGACGCGCTCGCTGTACCGCACCTCGGCGGTCTCGTCCAGCCAGTACGACTGTTCCCCGCCGACGACCACCGCCGCGCCCGAGTAGCGCTCAGGCGTCACACCGGTGGTGAGCCCGGACATCAGCAGAATCCCACAGGCGGTGATCACCGCCGAGCCCGCGGCGATCGCAACGAAGGAGCCGACGAACCCGCCCTTGCGCCCCTTGATCGTGCTCCACGCCAGCGACAGGTCCTTGCGGTACGGCACCACGAGACGGACCAGTCGTCGAATGCGGCGGATCACCACTCGCCCAGGTGCGTCATGCGCGACGCGACCTGCTCCGAGGTGGGCCGGTGCAACTCGCCCGCGAGCTGGCCGTCGGCCAGGAACACGACCGAGTCGGCGTACGAGGCGGCGACAGGGTCGTGGGTGACCATCAGCACCGTCTGCCCCATGCTGTCCACGATGTGTCGCAGCAGTTCCAGGACCTGCTTGCTGGAACGGGAGTCCAGCGCTCCGGTCGGCTCGTCCGCGACCACCGCATCCGGCCGGGTGATCAGCGCGCGGGCGACCGCGACTCGCTGCTGCTGACCACCGGAGAGCTCGCTCGGCCGCCGCTTGAGGTGCTCGCCGAGTCCGACCGCGGTGAGCACTTCGCGAAGGAACGCGCGGTCGGTCTTCCGGTCCGCCAGTCGCAACGGCAGTGAGACATTCTCCTCCACCGTCAGCGGGCCCAGCAGGTTGTAGGCCTGGAAGATGAAGCCGATCCGCTCCCGACGCACTTCGGTGAGCCGGACCTCGTCAAGGCTCGACAGCTCGGTGTCGCCCAGCCAGACCGAACCGGAGGTCGGCCGGTCCAAGCCTGCCACGCAGTTGAGGAATGTGCTCTTGCCGGAACCAGAAGGTCCCATCACGGCGGTGAAGGTGCCACGCTGCAGTTCGACGCTTACGGCATCCAGAGCCTGCACGGAGCTCTTTGCCGAGCCGTACACCTTGGATACTGAATCCAAGCGGATCGACCAGTCAATTGTTGTGGTGCTCGGTGCAGTTCTGCCCATGCCGAGGAGCCTACCGAGGGCGTCCCGCCACCTGCCACCCTTTCTTACCGAGGGGGAGACGAATTCTTACCGAGGGGGAGACGAAGCGCACCGAATAAAACGTTGGCAATTAAGGACGCGCGGAGCCGATACATGCTCCGAAACAGCTCATCCCGCTTCTGCTCCGAGATAAACCGAGGGGAAGATCGGCCGGGATGTGTCTTCTGCCGGCGATACGGCACCATGAGGCCCAGCCGAGAGGCGCCGGCAACGTTGGGCACGGTGGGAAGAGTTCGATGAACGCTCCGTTACAAGACTGAGCCCGGTCCCCGGCCGTCACCTGATGCCCACGATCGTGACTCAACGCAACGGTGGTGGATGTTCGCTCCCACGGCCGCCGGGGGCACCATCAACGGACGCTCGTTTGGATCTTGGCCGGGGCTCGCGGGCCCCGGCACGAGCGACAGCCGTCCCCGCACGGGGCAACGCCGCCCCGGCAGGAGCGACGGCCGCCTCGCCGCGAGCCGCGGCCGAGGTGTGGCCCACCTCGCCCGGAACGACCCGTTCCGTGACGCGCACACCCGTGCTACTAATGGTCTACACCACTATGTGGACTAGACCATCAGCGGGCCCCTCACCCCTTCTTCAGCCGTGCGGCGCCCGCCTCCACCCGGAGGACACACCCCCATGAGCACGGACACCGCTGCGCCCGCGAAGAAGAAGCGGGGCTCCGGCCTGTTCCAAGGACTGCAGAAGGTCGGCCGCAGCCTGCAGCTGCCCATCGCCGTCCTGCCCGCGGCCGGCATACTCAACCGGCTCGGCCAGCCCGACGTCTTCGGCGACGAGGGCCTGAAGTGGCACGACGTCGCCGCCGCGTTCTCCGGCGCCGGCGGCGCCATCTTCGACAACCTGCCGCTGCTGTTCTGCATCGGCGTCGCCATCGGCTTCGCCAAGAAGTCCGACGGCTCCACCGCGCTGGCCGCGCTCGTCGGCTTCCTCGTCTACAAGAACGTACTGGAGGCCTTCCCCGTCCACGAAGCGGTCGTCAAGGCAGGCGAGGACACCCCGCCCGTCTACAACGATCCCGGCGTCCTCGGCGGCGTCCTGATGGGTCTCCTGTCGGCGATCGTCTGGCAGCGCTTCCACAAGACCAAGCTGGTCGACTGGCTCGGCTTCTTCAACGGCCGCCGCCTGGTACCGATCCTGATGGCCTTCATCGGGCTGGCCGTCGGCGTGGTCTTCACCCTCATCTGGGGGCCCATCGGCGACGCCATCACCTCCTTCGGCGAGTGGATGACGGGCCTGGGCGCCACCGGAGCGGGCATCTTCGGCCTGATCAACCGGGCGCTGATCCCCGTCGGCATGCACCAGTTCCTCAACACCGTGGCCTGGTTCCAGCTCGGCGACTACAAGAACGCCGCGGGGGACGTCGTCCACGGCGACATCGCCCGCTTCTTCGCCGGCGACCCGAGCGCGGGCCAGTTCATGTCCGGCTTCTTCCCGATCATGATGTTCGGCCTGCCCGCCGCCGCCATCGCCATCGCCCACTGCGCCAAGCCGCACCGCCGCAAGGCCGTGATGGGCATGATGGTCTCGCTGGCCCTGACCTCGTTCGTGACCGGCATCACCGAACCGATCGAGTTCACCTTCATGTTCATCGCGCCCGTCCTGTACGTGGTCCACGCCCTGCTGACGGCCGTGTCGATGGCGGTGACGTGGGTGTTCGGGGTGCACCACGGCTTCAGCTTCTCGGCGGGCTTCATCGACTACGCCATCAACTGGAGCCTGGCGAGCAAACCCTGGCTGATCATCCCGATCGGCCTGTGCTTCGCGGTGGTCTACTACGGCCTCTTCCGCTTCCTCATCGTGAAGCTGGACATCAAGACGCCGGGCCGCGAGCCGGACGAAGAGGTCGAGGACCTCACGAAGTAGTCACCCGACGGGGTAGTCACCAGACGGGTGGCCATCCGACGGGGTAGCCATCCGACGGGCCGTACCGCAGGCAGCGGTGCGGCCCGTCGCATTGGTCCGTCCCGGCTACCGGGAGCACCGGGGGGGCGGGGCAGAGGGACGGCCGCCCCTCACAGCTCGTAGACAGCGCCAGGACGGGCCATCTCCACCGGCCCGTCGAAGACGGCCTTCGCGTCCCGCAGGTTGATCTGCGGGTCCGTCCACGGCGGCACGTGCGTGAGCACCAGCTGCGAGACGCCGGCCCGGGCGGCGACCTGACCGGCCTGCCTGCCGTTGAGGTGGAGACCCGGGATCTGCTCCTTGCCGTCCGTGAAGGAGGCCTCGCACAGGAAGAGGTCGGCGCCTCGCGCGGCACGCTCCAGGTTCGGACACGGCCCCGTGTCACCGGAGTAGGTGAGGACCTTGCCGCTCGCCACGTGCTCGATCCGGAAGGCGTACGCCTCCACCGGGTGGTCGACCAGCTCACTGCTGACCCGGAAGGGCCCCGCCTCGAACGTCCCGCCAGCGGTCAGCTCCTGGAAGGCGAAGACCTCGCTCATCGACGAGTCGGACGGAGTGTCGGCGTACGCGGTGGTGAGCCGCTGCTCGGTGCCGGGCGGGCCGTGCACCGGGATCGGGCCGCAACGGCCGCCCTCGTGGCGGTAGTAGCGCGCGACGAAGTAGCCGCACATGTCGATGCAGTGGTCGGCGTGGAGGTGGCTGAGCGCGATGGCGTCGAGGTCGTAGAGGCCGCAGTGGCGTTGGAGCTCACCGAGTGCGCCGTTGCCCATGTCCAGGAGCAGCCGGAAGCCGTCGTCCTCGACGAGATAGCTCGAACAGGCCGATTCCGTGGACGGAAACGACCCGGAACAGCCGACGACGGTGAGCTTCATGGAGAGGGAACCTCCGTTGACGGCATGCGGGAGAAGTCCCCGTGTCGTGGACGAGGGGACTTCCGAGCGTAAGCCGCGCGGGTCCCGGTGCGTCCTCGGTGAGGCGTCGGTGTGGGCGGAATCACCAGCCCGGGGTAGCGTCGTTCCCCGGCGGCTGACGGCACAAACGCCGCGGAGCGCGGTGCGGCGGCACCGCCACACAGCGGCACCCGCCACACGGCGAGGGGCGACAGGCGACAGACGACAGGCGATGATCGACGGGCGAAGGGCGACGGGAGGCACGCTGTGGACACCACCTGGTGGCTGGCCCTCGGCGTGGTGATGCTGCTCGCCTTCGTGGCGGCGCTGGTGGACGGGCGCGGACGCCTCGGTCCCCGGCGCCGAGGCGCCGCCCGCGAGGCCCGTGCCGCCCGCCGGGGCCAGGCGCCCCTCCCCCGCCCCGGGGAGATCTGGCGCACCAGCCTGCCGGACGGCACCGAGCCGCTCTTCCTCGTCCTGACCGTCCGCACGGACGGCGCCCGGCTGGCGCGGCTGACGCCCGAACCCTCGCCGCTGCGTGTCCTGCCCGCCGACGCCCCAGAGGGCCCCGCCTACCTGGAGCCCGGCACGGTCGCCGAGGTCGGTCTCGCCCGGCTCCTCGGCCGGCACGGCGAGGTGGACGCGGACGCCTGGGAGCGGGTCCGGCACTTGGCCGAGTGACCTGGCCCGGGGGGGGACAGGGGCACCCCGGCCCCCGGGGGGTCCCGTTTCGAGGGGTCCTACGCCCAGAGCTGGCCCTGGACCGTGGCGACCGCCTCCTCGTCCGTCGTGGCGGTGTAGAGGCCCGTCGACAGATACTTCCAGCCGCCGTCCGCGACGAGGAAGACCACATCCGCGCTCTCACCCGCGCGCAGCGCCTTGCGGGCCACCCCGATCGCGGCGTGCAGCGCCGCCCCCGTGGAGACGCCGGCGAAGATGCCCTCCTGCGCGAGGAGTTCCCTGGTACGGGTGACCGCGTCCGCGGAACCGACCGAGAAGCGGGTGGTGAGCACCGACTCGTCGTACAGCTCGGGCACGAAGCCCTCGTCCAGGTTCCGCAGCCCGTACACCAGATCGTCGTAGCGCGGCTCGGCGGCGACGATCTGGATGCCGGGACGCTGCTCCCGCAGGTAACGGCCCGCGCCCATCAGCGTGCCCGTGGTGCCGAGACCGGCGACGAAATGGGTGACCGACGGCAGGTCGGCGAGGATCTCGGGGCCCGTCGTCGCGTAGTGGGCGCCCGCGTTGTCCGGGTTGCCGTACTGGTAGAGCATCACCCAGTCCGGGTGCTCGGCCGCCAGCTCCTTGGCCACCCGCACCGCCGTGTTGGAGCCGCCCGCCGCCGGGGAGGAGATGATGTCCGCGCCCCACATGGCGAGCAGCTGGCGGCGCTCCTCGCTGGTGTTCTCCGGCATGACGCACACGATCCGGTAGCCCTTGAGCTTGGCCGCCATCGCCAGCGAGATGCCGGTGTTGCCCGAGGTGGGCTCCAGAATGGTGCAGCCCGGCTGCAACCGCCCTTCCTTCTCGGCCTGTTCGACCATGTGCAGGGCCGGACGGTCCTTCACGGAGCCGGTCGGGTTGCGGTCCTCCAGCTTCGCCCAGATCCGTACGTCCTCGGAGGGCGAGAGCCGGGGGAGCCGCACGAGAGGCGTGTTGCCGACGGCCTCGAGGGGAGAGTCGTAGCGCATCAGCGCATGCCCATGGGGAGGGTGGGGAGCGACCCTCCGGCCACGGCGGGCAGGATCGTCACGCTGTCGCCGTCGCTGAGCTGGGTGGAGATGCCGTCCAGGAAGCGCACGTCCTCGTCGTTGAGGTAGACGTTCACGAAGCGGCGCAGCTCACCGCCGTCCACCAGGCGGTCCTGGATCCCGGCGTGCCTGCTCTCCAGGTCGGCGAACAGCTCGCCGACGGTGGCGCCCGTGCCCTCGACCGCCTTCTGGCCGTCGGTGTAGGTGCGGAGGATGGTCGGAATGCGGACCTCGATGGCCATGAGAGTGCTCCTGTCGGAGAGGAAGAGTGGCTTCTGCCGGCTGGCTTCTGCCGGCTGGCTTCTGCTGTGGGCAGGCGGGGGCGCGCACGCCCGTGCTGCGGGCGGGAAGCGCGGAGGGACACCGCGCCGCGTGGGGCGCGGGTCAGGCCGGCCGACAGATCGCGCTGGCGAGGCGGCACAGGTCGACGTGCAGGCGCGCCACGAGCAGCATGCCCGGGGTCTTGTCGAAAGCGCTCACGTCGTGGACAACCATGGGCTCATCGTAACGATTCCCGGACAGGGAATCGGATCTCGGTTTCATCATGCGGACGAATCCGTCTCACCGTCGCCGGAGAAGCGCCGGTCAGTAGCTCTCGACGAGCGTGACTTCCTCCTCGGTCACCTCACCGTCCACGATGCGGAACGAGCGGAAGGAGAAGGGGCCTTCGCCGTTCCCGCACTCGGCGGTGGAGACCAGGACGTAGTGGGCGCCGGGCTCGTTGGCGTAGGAGATGTCCGTCCGGGACGGGTAGGCCTCGGTGGCGGTGTGCGAGTGGTAGATCACCGCCGGCTCCTCGTCGCGGTCGTCCATCTCGCGGTAGAGCTTGAGCAGATCGCCGGAGTCGAACTCGTAGAAGGTGGGCGAGCGGGCCGCGTTCAGCATCGGGATGAACCGCTCGGGACGGCCCTCGCCGACCGGACCCGCGATCACGCCGCAGGCCTCGTCCGGGTGGTCCTGGCGGGCGTGGGCGACGATCCGGTCGTGCAGCTCCTGCGTGATGGTCAGCATGGGGGCAAGGATATGCACGCCCCCGCACACGCGTCCGGCCCAGCCCGAACGCGGACCACGGCGAGGAGGCCCGCGCCCCGTCCGCCCCCGGCGGCGGACCCGGGGGGCGCCCCTGGGCGCGCGAGGTGCCGCCTCCTCCGTGCGCGAAGGGGCGCTTCCGGGGGGCGGGGCCGTCGCCAGCGCGCGAAGGGGCGGTTCCGGGG
>NZ_JASKYT010000203.1:0-15108 GCF_041028275.1 Streptomyces sp. PU-14G | reverse complement strand
ATCAGGGCGAGCCGCGCGATGCCGGTGCGCCCCCGGTAGAGGCGGCCGTCGGGGGAGCGGGTGGCCTCCGGGGAGATCGCGAAGGGGTGGCCCTCCTCCAGTACCCGGCGGCCGGTCAGCAGCGCGGCGACCCCGCCGCGTCCGCCGTCCCGTGGTGACCAGCGGAAGGATCATCGAGTCGATGAAGGTGAGGTGGTTGCCCGCCAGGGTCACCGGACCCGAACCCGGAATGCGGTCGGCCCCTTCGATCTTCGGCCGGAACAGCACACGAAGAAGCGGGCCGAGCACTGCCTTGATCAGCCGGAAACGGGACAACGGACCCTCCGCCCAGTCGGTATGGCCGTGCGCGTGGTTCCGCGCACGGAAGCGCAGATGAGGACGATACTCGCAAGCCCGGGTGCCGGGCACACCGGGTTGCGCGCACCTTTACGGGGAGTTGACACGGGTTACCCCCGTATCGCACTGTCCCGCACCGCGCGAGTCACCCGAGTTTCCCGCCTGTTCGCACTTATGTCTCCCCGGTGCCGTCCAGCCGGTCCTACGATCAGCCCGACGTGTGGCAGGGCCGGACATCGGCGCCACGGAGACTTCTGGGAGAGCGCATGGGACAGGAGCAGCAGCCGGGCCGCAGAACCCTGCTCGGAGCGGCGGCGGCGCTGGGCGCGGCGGGCGCGGTCACCCTGGGGGCGGGCACCGCACAGGCCGCGGCCCCGCGGGCGGGCCGGTCCGCAGGGCGCGGGCACGGGGGCGGACGCCACGAGCTGCCCACCCCGTGCGTCATCGCGCACCGCGGCACCAGCGGCTACCGCCCCGAGCACACCCTGGGCTCCTACCAGCTCGCCCTCGACATGGGCGCAGACATCATCGAACAGGACCTCGTCCCCACCAAGGACGGGCACCTGGTGTGCCGGCACGAGAACGACATCACCGCCACCACCGACGTGGCCGACCACCCCGAGTTCGCCTCCCGCAAGACCACCAAGACGGTGGACGGCAAGAAGCTCACCGGCTGGTTCACCGAGGACTTCACCCTCAAGGAGCTCAAGACGCTCCGGGCGAAGGAGCGCATCCCGGACACGCGCCAGCACAACACCCTCTACGACGGCCACTGGGAGGTGCCCACCTTCGAGGAGGTGCTGGACTGGGCCGAGGAGCAGAGCCGGCGCGGCGGACGCCGCGTCTGGCTGCACGTCGAGACCAAGCACCCCACCTACTTCCGCAAGCTGGGCCTGGGCCTGGAGAAGCCGCTCGCCAGGCTGCTGCGCCGCTACGGACGGCACAAGGCGCACTCACCGAACTTCGTGCAGTCCTTCGAGCCGAGCAGCATCCGGACGCTGAGCAGGCTGGTGGACTGCCCCGGCGTCGTCCTGCTGTCCGGCCCGAGCTCGCGGCCCTGGGACTTCGTGGAGGCGGACGACCCGCGCACCGTCGCCGACCTGGTGAAGCCCGAGGGCCTGAAGTGGATCGCCGACTTCGCCCAGGGCATCGGGCCCACCCTGGACCTGGTCATCCCCCGCAACGCGGACGGCACGCTCGGCGACCCCACAGAACTGGTGCGGGACGCGCACGCGCAGAAGCTGGTACTGCACCCGTACACCGTGCGCAACGAGAACACGTTCCTGCCCGCCGACTTCCGCAAGGGCGACGACCCGAACGCCTACGGTGACGCCTTCGGCGTCTTCAAGCGGTACTTCGCCACGGGCATCGACGGCCTCTTCTCCGACAACTGCGACACGGCGCTGCTGGCCGCCGCCGACTTCCGCGGCGACGGCTGAGCACGCCGGCAGGCGCAAGATCCACACCGACGAGTGACGCGCCGCCCGTCCCGCAACCGCAAGGCGGGCGGCGCGCGTGCAGCGGCGTATGACCCACCCCTCCCCGGAATCCGCCCTGCTCCAGCCCCGGCTGCGCGCCCTGCTGGACGCCGAGTGCGCGGCCGAGGCGGCGGCGCTCCCCGGCGCCGAGGCCGCGGACCTGCGCCAGGGTGTGTGGCTGCGCTGGCTGGTCAGGACCCGCGGGAGCGGGCCGCCCACCGAACCCGGCGCCTGGCTGCGCGACGCGGTGAGCGCCGAAGCCCGCGCCGTGCGGGCCCGTCAGCGCCGCGAGATGCCGCAGGACGACGCGCCCCCGCCGCGCCGCGTGCCGCCGCAGCGCCGGATCGCCGCCGCCGACGGCGGGAGGGACGATGCGGCCAGCGAGGTGGAGGCGGCGCTGCTGAGCTCCGAGAGCCGCCGCGAGCTGGGCGGAGCGGTCGCCGGACTGCCCGGGCGGTGCCCTGCCGTGCTGCGGGCGCTGCTGTCCGGGGTGGAGCCCACATACGCCCAAATCGCCCGTGAGTTGGGAATCTCACAGGGCGCCGTCGGGCCGCTGCGTTCCCGCTGTCTGGAATGCCTGCGCAGAATGCTCGCGGCGCAGGTTCCACCACCCGGCCCCAGGGGAAGGGTGCGAGAGGAAACCAGCGTCACCAGGGCAGACAGCACGGGCGCGACACCCTCACATCCGCGTGCCCGCGCGCACACAACTTGGGGAGGCATGCGCACATGGGCATGAGCGTGACCATCTCTGCGGCGGACGAGCGGGACGTCGAACAGATACTGAAACTGCAGTACCTCTGCTTCCAGACGGAGGCCGCGCTGTACGGCGACTACCGCATCGAACCGCTCGTCCAGACGCTGGAGGACCTCCGTACGGAACTCGCGCAGGGGTGCGTGATGGTGGCCCGCCTCGGTGACGAGGTCGTCGGCTCGGTACGCGGCCGGGTCGACTCCGAGGGCACGGCCCGCATCGGCCGGCTGTGCGTCCACCCCCGCCTCCAGGGCCACGGCCTGGGCGGGCGGCTGCTGGCGGCGGTCGAGTCCCGGCTGACCGCCGAGTACGCCGCCAAGCGCTACCACCTGGTGACCGGAAGCCGCAGCGAGGGCAACCTGCGCCTGTACCGGCGCAGCGGTTACGCCCCCGTCGGCACCGAGCGGGACCGGCAGGTGACGCTGGTGGCGCTCCAGAAGGACGCCGCGGAGTACGCGAAGAGCGCTTAGCCGTCAGCTGGGCGCGGCTGGTCACCGGGCGCGGCTGCGGCCTGCTCGCGGTGGCCGCGGCGTAGCCACCACAGCCCTGTCAGCGGGAGGGCTACCGGGATGAACAGGTAGCCCATCCCGTAGTCGGACCAGACGGTCGCGTCGGGGAAGGCGGACGGCTCCGCGAGCGTCCAGGTGCCGACCGCCAGCACGCCCAGCAGTTCGAGACCGCAGCAGGTGAGGGCCGCCTTGCGGGCGCCCTCACCACCGCGGACGAGGGAGAGCGTGATGAACGCGTACACCACCGCGGCGACGGCCGAGAGGACGTAGGCGAGCGGCGCCTCGTCGAAGCGCGTCGTCAGCTGGACGAGGGAGCGCGAGGCGGCGCCCACCGTGAAGATCCCGTACAGCGTGACCAGGAGCTTGCCGGGACCGGTGTTGATGCGGCCGGCGCGCCGCGGCGCGGGGTCGCTCTTGGTGGTCGTCGGTTCAGGCACCGGTGCCGCCTCCCCAGATGTCGTAGAGCCGCACTTGGAGCACCGCGAGGACGACGGCTCCGGCGACCACGGTCAGCGAACCCCACTTGGTGCGCTCGGTCAGTGAGACCAGACCCACCACGGGCACGCACGCCAGGACACCGACCAGGTACGAGACGAAGATCACCACACCGTCCGCCGGGTCCCGCCCCTGCGCGAGCTGCACGATCCCGACCACCAGCTGGACGAGGGCGAGCAGGGTCACCACGGCCATGCCGATGAAGTGCCAGTCCTTGGTCGGCTGGTCGCGGTAGGCCGCCCAGCCGCACCACGCGGCCAGCGCGAGCGCGGCCACGGCCAGCGCGACGGTGAGCGGGGTGAGCATGTGAAGGAGTCTAGAAGGGCGCCCGGGCCCGCCGACGCGCGCCCCCGAGGCCCCCCGTACGCTGCCCGGCATGAAGTTCGACGCCCCCACGACCCTGCTGTTCGACAACGACGGCACCCTCATCTCCTCCATGGAGTCCGTCCAGCGCTGCTGGACCGCCTGGGCGCGCGAGTTCGGGATCAGCGCGGAGGACTTCGCCGCCGTCGAGCTGCACGGGCGGCCCGCCGCCGACATCGTCGGCGACCTGCTGCCGGCCGCGCGCGTGCCCGAGGCGCTGGCCCGCATCGAGCGGCTGGAGGTGGAGGACGTGAGCGGCGGCGGGGTCGTGGCACTGCCCGGCACCGCCGAGCTGCTGGCCTCGCTGCCCGCGGGGAGCTGGGCCGTGGTCACCTCGGCCACCCGCGAGCTGGCCGAGGCGCGGTTGCGGGTCGTCGGGATCGAGGCGCCGCTGGTCATCGCCGCCGACGACATCACGCGCGGCAAGCCGGACCCGGAGCCGTACCTGCTGGCGGCCCGGAAGCTGGGGGTGGACCCGGCCCGCTGCGTCGTCTTCGAGGACGCCCCCGCGGGGCTGACGGCAGGGCGAAGCGCGGGCATGCGGACCGTGGGCTTGGCCACAACCCACGCGCGCGCCGAGCTCGCGGCCGACGTCGTGGTCGAGGACCTGGCTTCGGTGACCGCGCAGGTCACGGACGCGGGTGTGACGGTCGTCGCAGAGGACTGAACGGGCGCGGGCACCGGCGGATGGTGTCCATCGCCGCGTCCGGCATGCGGACAGCACTCTCCGCGGTGACCGCTCCATCTGGTTTACTGAGCACCATGAACACGACGAGCTGCCGCACGTCTGCGACCGAGGCGACCTGGACGCCCGGTGCTCGTTGTCTGCGCACACGGGCCTGTCCGTCGCCCACCGCGCGGCGAATGTGTGCCCGCTGAGGGCCCCCGCCTGAGCTGACCGAGGCGACTCGCGCCCCGAAGCGAGTCACGAGCCCGCGCGCCCCGCCCGCCGGCAGAGCCACCACCCACCGCACCGCGGACCGCCACGCCCGCACGCCGCACCACCGCGGCTGCGGGATCGCTCTGCCCGCATGCGCGGATCGCCGCGCGCTCCCGGACGGCACCCACCCAAGCGCGTCCCACCGACACCCACGGATGTTTCTGTGATCACGACAAAGGACCTCACGAAGGTCTACCGCACCCCGGGCCGCGAGGTCACCGCACTGGACGGCGTGGATCTCCACGTCGGCGAGGGCGAGGTCTTCGGCGTCGTCGGCCAGAGCGGCGCCGGGAAGTCCTCGCTCATCCGCTGCGTCAACCTCCTGGAGCGCCCCACCTCGGGCACCGTCACCGTCGACGGGCAGGAGCTGACCGCGCTCGCCGGCACCGGCAAGCGCGCCGGCAAGGAGCTGCGCCGGGCACGGGCCCGCATCGGCATGGTCTTCCAGCACTTCAACCTGCTGTCCTCGCGCACCGTACTCGGCAACGTGGAACTGCCACTGGAGATCCTCGGCCACTCCGGGCACGAGCGCACCCGCAAGGCCCACGAGCTGCTCGAACTGGTCGGCCTCGGCGAGCACGCCAAGGTGCATCCCGCGCAGCTGTCCGGCGGCCAGAAGCAGCGCGTCGGCATCGCCCGCGCGCTGGCCGGCGACCCCAAGGTGCTGCTGTCCGACGAGGCGACCTCCGCGCTCGACCCCGAGACCACCCGCTCCGTGCTGCAACTGCTGCGCGACCTCAAGGAGCAGCTGGGCCTGACCGTCCTGCTGATCACCCACGAGATGGAGGTCGTCAAGGCGGTCTGCGACTCGGCTGCCCTGATGAAGTCCGGGCGGATCACCGAGTCGGGCACCGTCCCCGAGCTGCTGGCCACCCCGGGTTCCGAGCTGGCGCGCGAGCTCTTCCCCGTCGGCGGCACCCCCTCGGCCGACGACCGCACGGTCGTGGACGTCACCTTCCACGGGGAGACCACCACCGAGCCGGTGATCTCCAAGCTGTCGCGGACCTACAACGTGGACATCTCCATCCTCGGCGCCGCCATGGACACCGTGGCGGGCAAGCAGGTCGGGCGGATGCGTATCGAGCTGCCCGGCAGCTTCGACGACAACGTCGTGCCGATCGGCTTCCTGCGCGAGCAGGGGCTGACGGTGGACGTCGCGGACGTCGCGCCCGTCGCGGCGGAGCCCCAGGACAACGACGGCCTCGTCAAGGAGGGTGCCAAGTGAGCTGGTCCGAGATACAGCCGCTGCTGTTCCAGGGGTTCTGGGACACCCTCTACATGGTCGGCTGGTCCACGCTGATCGCGCTGCTGGGCGGGTTGCCCATCGGCGTGCTCCTCGTCCTGACCGACAAGGGCGGGATGCTGCACAACGCGCTCGTCAACAAGGTCGTCGGCGCGGTCGTGAACGTCGGCAGATCGCTGCCCTTCATCATTCTGCTGATCGCCCTCATCCCCTTCACCCGCTTCGTCGTCGGCCAGTCCGTCGGCTCGACGGCGGCCGTCGTACCGCTCGCCATCGGCGCGATCCCCTTCTTCGCGCGGCTGGTGGAGACGGCGATCCGCGAGGTGGACCGCGGCCTGGTGGAGGCCGTGCAGGCGATGGGCGGTGGCACCCCCACCGTCGTCTTCAAGGCGCTGCTCCCGCAGGCACTGCCGTCCCTGGTCGCCGGGCTGACGACGACGGTCATCGTGCTGATCGGCTACTCGGCGATGGCCGGCACCGTCGGCGGCGGTGGGCTGGGCTCGGTGGCCGTGCAGTACGGCTACCAGCGCTTCGAGACCAGCGTCATGATCGCCACGGTGGTCGCGCTGATCGTCATCGTCACGGCTGTCCAGATCATCGGCGACGCGGTGGTGCGGTTGCTGGCCTCGGGCCGGGGCGGCGCTGCCTCGGGCCGGGGCGGCGCCTCCGCCGCCGACGGCCGCGCCGGCAAGCGGCTCGCCCGCCTCGGCAGGGGCCGCACCGCGGCGCTCGCCGCCGCGGTCGTCCTGCCGCTCGCGCTGATCGGCTACGGCATCGGCCAGAGCGGAGGCGACAAGCAGACGCTCAGAATCGCCGCTTCCCCCATGCCGCACGCCGAAATCCTGGAGTACGTCGAGAAGAACCTCGCCGAGAAGGAGGGGCTCAAGCTCGACATCCGCAAGTTCAACGACTACGTCGTGCCGAACACGGCCACCGAGTCCGGCGAGGTCGACGCCAACTTCTTCCAGCACAAGCCGTACCTGGACGACTTCAACAAGAAGAACGGCACGCACATCGTGCCGGTCGTCAACGTCGAGCTGGAGCCGCTGGGCCTCTACTCCAAGAAGGTCCGGAGCCTCAAGGGCCTCGGCTCCGGCGACACCGTCGCCGTCCCCAACGACTCCACCAACGAGGGACGCGCCCTGCACCTGCTGGCCAAGCACGGCCTCATCGAGCTGAAGCCGGGGGCGGGCCAGGAAGCCACCCTCGGCGACATCGCGGACAAGAAGGGCCTCACGTTCAAGGAGCTGGAGGCCGCCGCGGTCCCGCGTGCCCTCGACGACGTGGACGCCGCGGTCGTCAACGGCAACTACGCGGTCGACGCCGACCTCAACCCGGCCAAGGACGCGCTGGCCGCGGAGAAGGTCAAGGGCAACCCGTACGCGAACTTCCTCGCGGTCAAGGACGGGAACCAGGACGACCCGCGGATCAGGAAGCTCACCAAGCTGCTCAACTCCCCGCAGGTCGAGGAGTTCATCGAGAAGAAGTACAAGGGGGCCATCGAACCCGCATTCGGGCATGTGGGATCGTGAACCCCACGGCCTGAACCGGGGAAAGTCCCCGTGTCGACAAGTCTTCTCATCAGCGCCGGGCCCCTCCCGTCGAGAGGGGCCCGGCGCTGCACATCACGGTGCCGATGCTGCATGCTGTGCACCCCGACGTGTAGGAGCGGCGCATGACCTCGACCTTCCCGGACATCTCGATCAGCACGGACCGGCTCGTGCTGCGCCCGTTCGAGGAAGCGGACGTCCCCGCGCTCACCGCCATGATGGCCGACGACCAGATCACCGCCTGGATGACGTCGCCCTTCCCCTACACCGAGACCGAGGCCCGCGACTTCGTCACCCGCCGCGCCCCCGCCCTCCGCACCGGCGGAGAGGGCATCGTCTTCGCCGTCACCGAACTCCTCACCCAGCGGCTCGTCGGCTCCGTCGAACTGCGGGGCACCGACTGGCGGGTGCGCTCCGCCGAAGCCGTCTACGCCACCGCCTCCTGGGCACGCGGCGAGGGCTACGCCTCCGAGTCGCTGCTGGCGCTCGCCCAGTGGCTCTTCCAGGACCAGAAGTTCGAACGCGTCGAGATGCGCACGGCCGCCGACAACACCGCGGCGCAGCAGGTCGCCCAGAAACTCGGCTGCATCAGCGAAGGCGTGCTGCGCAACGCCTGGATAGCGCGCACCCGCACCGAGGACTGGGGTGCCCTTCGGCGGGAGGGTCAGCGGAACCGTCCGGTACCCCACGACCTGCCGGAGACCCAGGGAGGGTGGGAGGACCCCGCCACGGACCGCCCCGACCCCCGGGGCGGAGGCTGGGCGGAGATCCGCACCGACCTGATCGTCTGGAGCCTGCTGCCCGAGGACCTCGACGGCACCTTCGAACAGCTGGAGCCGCACGGCTGGTGACGGACCGCCCCGCAGGTCCCGCGCTCGGTGACGGACCGCCTCGCAGGCCTTGCGCCCGGTGACTGGCCTCCTCGCAGCCGCACGCCCGGTGACGGATCGCCCCGCAGGTTCCCGCGCTCGGTGACGGGCCTCCTCGCAGCCGCACGCCCGGTGGCGGTCCGTGCCCGGCGGCTGCGCGAAACCGTGCCTTCCGCGTGAGGGGGTACCCTCAGTGGGCCCCGACCTGCGATGAGCACGAACCAGCCAGGAGACCCCCAGCATGGCCGACCGCGTCACGGTGATCGGATGGGACGGCTCGCCGCTGACCGACGCCGCCCGCTCGGCCCTCGCCGCGGCCACCCTCGTCGCCGGTGCCGCACACCACCTGGCACTGCCCGAGGTACCGCCGCACGCCGAACGCATCCGCCTGGGCAGTGCCACCCTCGCCGCCCGCCGCATCGCCCGCCATCGCGGCTCCGCCGTCGTACTCGCCGACGGCGACCCCGGCTTCTTCGGCGTCGTACGCACCCTGCGCGCCCCCGAGCACGGCCTGGAGGTCGAGGTCGTGCCCGCCGTCTCCGCCATCGCCGCCGCGTTCGCGCGCGCCGGGATGCCCTGGGACGACGCCCAACTCGTCGTCGCCAACAGCCGCACCCTGCGCCGCGCGGTCAACGTGTGCCGCGCCCACAAGAAGGTCGCCGTCCTCACCTCGCCGGGCGCCGGGCCCGCGGAGCTCGCCCTCCTCCTCGAAGGCGTCCACCGCACCTTCGTCATCTGCGAGGCACTGGGCACCGAACGCGAGCAGATGACCGTGCTCACCTCCGACAAGGTCGCCGACCACACCTGGCGCGACCCGAACGTCGTCATCGTCGTCGGCGGCACCGGCGCCGGTGCCGAGACCGGCGCATCGCAGGGCACCGCCTGGCTCGCCGGGCAGGAGGTGGGCTACCCGCCCGCCGTCCGCGGCTGGGCGCTGCCGGTCGCCGAATACGCGGGCTCTGGCAGCGGTGCCCCGCCCCGGGCAGGGGAGTCGGTACAGCTGCGCGCCGCCCAACTCGCCCGCCTCGGACCGCGCGTCGGCGACCTGGTGTGGGACATCGGCGCGGGCAGCGGCGCTTTCGCGGTCGAGGCGGCGCGCTTCGGGGCCGCCGTCATCGCCGTCGACAGCGACGCGGACGCCTGCGCCCACGTCTACGCCGCGGCGCGGCGCTTCGGCGTCCAACTGGAGACCGTGCACGGCCTGGCCCCGCACATCCTCCAGGACTTGCCCGAGCCCGACGTGGTGCGGGTCGGCGGTGGGGGAGCGGTGACGGTCACGGCAGTGGCCGACCGCCGTCCCACCCGCATCGTCACTCACGCCTCCACCAGAGATGAGGCGGAGGAGTTGGGAAGGGCGCTCACCGAACGGGGCTACGCCGTCGAGTGCGCCCTGCTCCAGTCCGTCGAACTGGAGACGGCGCACTGGGCGGAAACCGAACGGGCCGTTGTCTTTCTGCTGTCCGGTGTCCGTATCTGAGACCCCTGTGACCCGTGCGGGACGAACCCCGACGAAGTGCGGTTTCTCTCCCACCCGTGGCCGGAGCGGCGCTCGGCGACGGGTAGGCTGATGGACTGTTGTGCCACCGTTCGGGGTTGACGCTTCGTCCGTCATTGTCCGAATGGTGTAGGCGAAAGGCACGTGCCGCACAGAGTGCGTGCTCGTTCTTCATCTACGGGGCGCGGCGGCCCGTCCGCCGGGTTGGAAGGAGCACCAGCGATGCGCGAGGGGAACGCATGACAGACACCGGTCAGATCCCGGGTGAGGGGCTGCCGGAGAACGCAGGCGGGCAGCAACCGGAGAGCCGGCCGGACGTCCCGGCACCTGGCGCCTACCCCCTCACCGACCCGGCCACCGCCGGGACACGGGACGGCGCCCACGCTCCCCACGGCCCCCACGCCACCCACGACGAAGAGGACCTTCTGCTGATGCCCTCCGCCCAGGGCGCATGGAGCGAGCAGCCGGCGCCGGCCGGCCCCGGAGCGCCGCAGGACCACGGCCACACCCAGCACTACGCCCAGGGCCAGGCCCAGCCGATGCCCCGGCCCCAGCCGGAGCAGCCAGGCCCGATGCCGGAACCCGACGCCTACGGAAACACGTACGACCCGCACGGCCAGTCCGTCGCCTACGCGGCGCAGCAGCAGTTCGCGGCCGACGGCCAGTTGACCCAGCAGGACGGGTACGCGCAGGACGGGTACGCGCAGGACGGGTACGTACAGAACGGGTACGGGCCGAACGGGTACCCGCAGGACGGCGCGTACGGGGGGACGGACGCCTACGCGGCGAACGGGTACGACCCCTACGCGCAGCAGCCCGGACACGTTCCGCAGGAAGCCGTGTACGAGCCCGCCTACGCCCAGCCGCAGCCCCGACAGCAGGACCAGCCCGACGGTCCGGAGGGGCAACAGCCCGCCGTGGAAGGTGTCCCGGCAGCGCAGCAGGAGGGCGCAGCCGCGCCGCAGCCGGAGGGCGCTGCCGCAGCGCAGAGCGAGGGTGGTGTGGCAGCGCAGCCGGCGGCCGAACCGGCAGCCGTGCCCGGGCCGCACGAGACGGACGGCCGTGACTCCGGCGCCCTCGACGTGAGCGCCGTACGTCCGTCCCAGCAGCCGCACGCGGCCCAGGCGTCCACCCACAGCACCCCGCCCCACGGGACACGCCGCCCCCTGCACCTCGGACCGCCGGTGCCGGAGCAGTCCGGTACCGTCCGCCCCCTCTCCGAGCGCCCCACAGCGCAGGCCCCCGCCGCACAGGCCGCTCCTGTCCAGGGCGCCCCATCAGGCCGCACGGACGGTGCGGCAGGCCAGCACGCCGCCGCGCCCGCCTCCGAGGACGGCCGTCTGCCCACCGAGCAGCCTCAGCAGCCGGCCACCGAACAGGAAGGCCAGGCCGTGCCGTCCGCTGCCACGGACGAACCACAGGCGGAGGACGCGGCGTTGGCGGACCCCGCTGTCACGGCCCCGCAGAACGAGGAGGGCCGGCCGACGCCCGAGCAGCCCACCGCACCGCAGACGCCGGCCCAGCCGGAAGCGGTCGCTGTGCCGGGAACGGACGCTCAGCCGGAAGCGCCAGTGCAGCCGGAAGCGGAAGTGCAGCCGGGTGGCGAGCCGGCCGCCGGGGCGGCGTCCGTTCCCGCCCCATCCGCGTCTTCGACCGAGGCAGGTGCGCCGGTGGACGAGGAGCCGCTGCCAGGGCCGCAACTCGGTCAACTGCCTCCCGAGCAGCCCCAGCAGGTCGAGCAGCCCGAGCAGGCCTCGCAGCCCGAGACCGTGGTCCGGGGCGCCGAACCCGTCCCCGCCCCGGCCGACACCGCCGAGGCCTCGCCCTCCGCGGCGAACGAAACCCCTCGGACGACGGCAGAGACGGCCGCTCCGGCGGACGCTGAGACCGACGGAACGCCGGCTGCCGCAGCGCAGCAGGTGCCGCAGCAGGCGCAGGACCCGGCGACGAACGAGGGGCCGGCCGAGGCGGTGACGGCTGCCGAAGCACCGACAGCCGCGGACGTCTCCGATACCGCCTCCGCCTCCGACTCCGACTCAGCCTCCGCCTCCGCCTCCGCCGAGGCTCCGGAGCCCGACCAGACCCCGGCTTCCGCCGAGGGCCCGGTTTCCGCCGAGACCCCGGTTTCCACTGAGGCCCCGGTGTCTGCCGAGGCCCCGGTTTCCGCTCAGACGGCCGCTGCCCAGGAAGCGGCGGTGGCCGACGAGACGGGCGCGCACGGTGAGGCCGCCGCACGCGAGGCCGAGGTGGTCGCCGGAGCGGCTGAGGTGGACGCCCCGGCCGAGCCCGCCTCCCCTCCCGCGCCCGGCGATCCGACCGTCCCCGGGCCGCGCCAGGAGGCCCAGCCGAGCGGACTGGCGACCGTGCCGGCGCAGGGGGGCGAGCCCGAGGCGCAGCAGTCCACCACCGCGCAGGCCCCGTCCGGGACACCGCCGATAAACCAGGGCGCGAGCCAGGAGACCGGTGAACGGCCGCCGCAGGCCCCCGCCGGTATCCCTGAGCAGACCGCGGCCTCCGCATCCGCCGCCGGTACGGACGCGTCGCTTCCCGAGTCCTCCGACTCCGCGGCGCCGCAGCCGCAGCCGCAGCCGCAGGAGAGCGCGACTGCTGAGGCTTCCGAAGCTGCGGCTGGGTCCGGGAGCGGCGAAGCGTCCCCGGACGGTGAAACGTCCGGGGCGGACGGGGTGTCCGACGCTGCGGATGCCGGAGAAGAGGCCGTAGCCGTCGAAGACACCGGGCAGGACGCCGGCTCGACGGCTGCCGGAGCGACGGCACCCGCCGAGCCTTCCGAAGAGGTGCCGCACCCTGCGGCTGAGGCGGTGTCCGCGGAGGAGTCCTCCACGGACGGGCCTCCCACGGACGAGCCCGCCGCAGAGGAGCCCTCCACAGAGGAGCCTGCACCGGGTGAGGCTTCCGCTCAGGAGCAGGGAGAGCCCGCGACGCACGAGGCACCCGGCCCGAGCGCCGACGTCCCCGCGGCGCCGGCCGCGACTCCTGACGAGGGGGCCGCGCCCCCCGCGGACGTCACGGCGCTTCCCGCTGAAGGCGCGCAGCCAGGCGACGCCGAAGGTGCCGGGACCGGCGATGCCGACGGTGCCGAGCCCACAGCACAGGACGCCGTGGCGGCCACGCAGGAAGCAGGGGCGGACGAACAAGAGGCCGGGGCGGACGTACCAGAGGCCGCGTCGGGGCCCGAGCCTGGTGGTCCCGCCCTCCCGGAGGGAGAAGCCGCTCCCGGGTTCGCCGAGGCGGAACGGGATGCGGTGCACCGGCTGATGCGGGAGCGGCGGGACATCCGCAACGGCTTCCGGCCCGACCCGATCCCGCACGAGGTGCTGCTGCGCGTGCTGGAGGCGGCACACACCGCGCCCAGCGTCGGACACTCGCAGCCCTGGGACTTCGTGGTCATCCGGTCGGAGGAGACCCGCCGTGCGATGCACGAGCTGGCCGAGGCGCAGCGTGACGCGTACGCCAAGTCGCTGCCCAAGGGGCGGGCGAAGAAGTTCAAGGAAATGAAGATCGAGGCGATCCTCGACACCCCGGTCAACATCGTGGTGACCGCCGACCCCACGCGCGGTGGCCGGCACACGCTCGGCCGTCAGACGCAGCCGCAGATGGCGCCGTACTCCTCGGCGCTGGCCGTGGAGAACCTGTGGTTGGCGGCGCGGGCCGAGGGGCTGGGCGTGGGCTGGGTCAGCTTCTTCGACCAGCCGGAGCTGGTGCGCGCCCTCGAACTGCCGGAGCACCTGGAGGTCGTGGCGTACCTGTGCGTCGGGTACGTCGACGCGTTCCCCGACGAGCCGGAGCTGATGCAGGCGGGCTGGTCGAAGCGGCGTCCGCTCTCGTGGGTCGTGCACGACGAGTCGTACGGGCGGCGCGCGCTGCCCGGCGCCGAGCCGACCGGCATGCTCGCCGAGACGCTCGGCACCATCCGCCCGCTGGACGCCAAGGCGCTGGGTGAGGCATGGGAGCGCCAGAAGCGGATGACGAAACCGTCCGGCGCGCTCGGCATGCTGGAGATCATCTCCGCGCAGCTGTGCGGCCTGTCCCGCAAGTGTCCTCCGCCGATTCCCGAACCCGCCGCCGTCGCGGTGTTCGCCGGGGACCACGGGGCGCACGCGCAGGGCGTCACGCCGTGGCCGCAGGAGGTCACCGCGCAGATGGTGAGCAACTTCCTGGCCCAGGGCGCGGTCTGCAACGCGTTCGCCAACCAGGTGGGCGCCGAGGTCTGCGTCGTGGACGTCGGCGTGGCCGCGGAACTGCCCGCGCAGCCAGGGCTGCTGCCCCGCAAGATCCGTGCCGGTACCGCCGATATGACGGCCGGGCCCGCGCTGACCCGCGAAGAGGTCGAGCGGGCCCTGGAGGTCGGCATCGAGACGGCGCGCGACCTGGTGGCGGCGGGCAACCGTGCGCTGCTCACCGGCGAGATGGGCATCGCCAACACCACGGCGTCCGCCGCCTTGATCGCTGCCTGCACGGGGGCGGACCCCGCCGAGATCACCGGGCGCGGTACGGGCATCAACGACGAGACGCACGCCCGCAAGGTCGAGGTCGTCCGCAGGGCATTGGAGCGCCACCAGCCGGATCCGGCCGATGCGATCGGGATGCTGTCGGCGTTCGGCGGGCTGGAGCACGCGGCGATGGTCGGCCTGATCCTCGGGGGCGCGTCGCTGCGGACGCCCGTCATCCTCGACGGCGTCAGCGCCGGGGCCGCCGCGCTGGTGGCCCGCGCGGTGGCGCCCGAGGCGCTGGCCGCCTGTATCGCGGGGCACCGCAGCGCCGAGCCCGGCCACGTCGCGGCCCTCACCAAGCTGGGGCTGCGCCCGTTGGTCGATCTCGACCTGCGGCTCGGTGAGGGCACGGGCGCGCTGCTCGCGCTGCCGATGGTGCAGAGCGCGGCCCGCGCCATGCACGAGGTCGCCACGTTCGACGGGGCGGGCGTCACCGAGAAGGGCTGACCTTCGCCGTCCGGGCGGGGCTCTGCCGTCGAGGAGACCCGCCCGTACGGCGCCGCGAGGACCGGGCGCCGGGCGCGACGAAGCCCGCACCGCCCGGGCCCGGCCACCCGACGCCAACCCC
>NZ_JASKYT010000202.1:0-12914 GCF_041028275.1 Streptomyces sp. PU-14G | reverse complement strand
CCCCCACGAAACGTCCCCCGTCATCTGCCGGTTATCACCCGGGGTTCCCGCGCTGTKKSGTCCGGGAGCGGGGCGCGGGGCCCGCCGGGTGCGGAGGCGTGCGCAAAGCCGCTACGAAGCGTGAGGGAAATGCGTCGTACTGCTTCCGCTTAGCCGTTCCGGAGCAGAACGAAGCCCCCGGTCACGGGGGAACAACCGGGGGCTTCGCGTCCGCAGACGGCCTGCGTAGACCGCCTGTTGGAAAAGTAATCGGTTCGAGGCTCACGGGTCAAGCCGCGCGGTTGCACTGAGTGCCGCAGATCGATGTCAACTGCCCTGAGCTATACGGAGGGTCATATTCACCGGAGAGACCGGGGCCTCTCCCGTGCGCCCGGACACCTCGTACCACTCCTGCCTCTCGCGGCTCTCCCGCACCAGGAAGTCCGCGAAGGGGCGGGAGGGGTCGGCGGCGAAGTGCGCCCGCTCCGCGGGGATCCAGCACTCCCAGAATCCCCGCTGGGCGGGGCCGTCCCGCTCCTGGCCGCGCCGCCAGGCCTCCTCGCGCGGTACGTCCATCCACAACAGACAGGCCAGCGAGGGCCGCAGCGCCGCCCGTCCCGCCCCCACGCCCTCGACGAGGACGACCGGAGCGGGCGGAAGCACGGCCTGCGTGGTGCGGGCCCCGGCCACCCAGTCGTAGACGCCGTAGCGCGCGCCGCGGCCACGCTCCAGGGGGCGCAGCACCTGGGCGGTGAGCCGTTCCGTCCAGTCGAAGAGCGCCTCGTGACTGGCCACGTCGTCCAGGTGCAGGACCGGAGCGCCCTCCAGCAGGGCCGCGAGCCGCCGCGCGCAGGTCGTCTTGCCCGAACCCGCGTGCCCGTCCACACCCACCAGCCGCACGGGGCCGCAGGAGGCGGGCAGAGCCGAGAGGCGGCGGGCGAGCGCTTCGAGGGAGCGGGGACCGGGCATTTCTCCAGCGTACGCGGCGCCTCGCACGGATGTGCGGCACGGGCACCGGCCGCACTCCGACGGGCCCCGGACGGGCCTCGGGCCGGCTTCTCGGACGGGCCTCGGGCCGGCCCTCGGACAGGCCCCCGGACCGGCTCCTCCGACGGGCCCCCGGGCCGGCTCCTCCGACGGGCCCCCGACCGGCTCCTCCGACGGGCCCCGGACCGGCTCCCCGTACCGGCCGCACCGACCCGCCACTGGCCGGGCCAATGGTGACGGCGTGCCGAAAGGGCGAAGCTCTGGGCACGGGCCCTCCCGAGCCGTAATAGTGGGCTGTCCGCAGACGCCCGCGCACCTGTGAGAACGCCGCGCCGGATCATCGACTGACCGACCCACCGACTGGGGGCACCACGCATGACCAGCAGAACCGCCAACCGCCGCACTGTTCTGGCCGCCGCCGTCGCGGTGGCCGCCTCGGCCGTCGCGGCACCCGCGGCCCTGGCAGCCGACAGCCGGTCGGGTGGTCCCACCGCGACGCCCGGCGGGCCGGGCAAGCACAGGCCGGGCAAGTACAGGCCGGGCAGGCCGGGGAAGGCAGGGAACGTGGAGCTGCACACCTGGTCCACGCGGCGGGACTGGGCCTCGGGACAGGCCGAGGGCACCGAGGTGAGGCCGGGGCACCGCCCCGGCATCGTCCTGGCGACCCCCGCGGGCCGCACCGACTACACCGACCCGCACACCAAGAAGACGGCCACCTGGGAGTACGCCACCTGGACCTCGCCCCGTCACACCAGCGCCGTGCCCGCGGGCGAACTCATCGCCTCCTGGAACGCCCACACCCCCAAGGGCACCTGGATCAGGACCGAGGTGCGCGGCACCTACTCCGACGGCACGGACACGCCCTGGTACACGATGGGCGTATGGACCTCGGGTGACGGTGACGACGTGCCGCGCCGCACCTCCGTCGACGGCCAGAGCGACGGCAAGAGCACCGTCTACACCGACACCTTCTCCATCGACGACCTCGCCGGCGGACTGCGCCTCGCCTCCTACCGGCTGCGGCTGACCCTCTACCGCGCCCCCGGTTCCGACACGTCCCCGACCGTGTGGCGGGCCGGCGCGATGTGCTCGGACGTGCCGGAACGGTTCGAGGTCCCCGCCTCCGAGCCGGGGTTGGGCCGGGCGGTCGAGCTGAAGGTGCCGCGCTACTCGCAGGAGATCCACAAGGGGCAGTACCCCGAGTACGACAACGGGGGAGAGGCCTGGTGCAGCCCCACTTCCTCGCAGATGATCATCGAGTACTGGGGCCGTAAACCCACGGCCGAGGACCTGTCCTGGGTGAACCCCGACTACGCCGACCCCCAGGTCTGCCACGCCGCCCGCTACACCTTCGACTACCAGTACGAAGGCTGCGGCAACTGGCCGTTCAACGGCGCCTACGCCGCCTCCTACCGGGACATGAACGCCGTTGTCACCCGAATGAGCTCCCTCAACGACGCCGAGGAGTTCGTCGCCGCGGGCATCCCGCTGATCACCTCGCAGTCCTTCATCGAGTCCGAACTCGACGGCGCCGGTTACGGCACGTCAGGACACCTGATGACCGTCATCGGCTTCACCGGGGACGGCGACGTCATCGCCAACGACCCCAACTCCCCGGACAACGCATCGGTCCGCCACGTCTACAAGCGGCGGCAGTGGGAGAACATCTGGCTGCGGACCAAGCGCAAGGACGCCGACGGCAAGGTCAAGAGCGGCACCGGCGGCGTCTGCTACGTCTACTGGCCCGTCGACCCGACGCCGGCTCAGCACCGGGTTCTGCGCAAACACGGGCTGGCCTGAGCCCGGAGGGCATGTGGTCCGCATACACGGCGGACACAACCTGACGGCAGCGCTCGCGACCATCCTGCGTCAGGTGCCCGTAGCGGTCGACCGTGACCTTGATCGAACGGTGCCCCAGCCAGCGGGACACCTCGTGGATGGAGACGCCGTTCGTCAGGGTCACGGTGGCCCACTTGTGCCGCAGATCGTGCGGCGTGTACGGACGCATGCCCAGCCGCCTGATTGCACGGTTCCACGATTTCCCCAGGGCATCCGGGTAGGGGATCGTCTCGGATGCGCTCAGGATGGGGAAGTAGGGGCCAGAGAGAACGCGGGCTCAGGCAGGGGAACGTCGCGCCATTCATCTTCTTTACGGTGTTTGAGTGGCGCGTACCGGGCGGCATATCGACCGCCTCGTGCGTTGGTGCGCACGACTTGACGCCGCAACCGCAGCATGCCGGTGTCGAAATCAGCTGGCCCGCAACCGCGTGAACCTGAACAAGGTGATCACGCACTGGCCGGACATACTGAAGGTCGCCGGTTCCCTGGTCACCAACCAGGTCCGCGCCTACGACCTGCTGCCAATGTTCGGACGCGACGGCCGCCGCACCCCGCTCGGGGCGGCGTTCGCCGAGTACGGGCGGATCGCCAAGACCGAACACCTGCTGCGCATGGTCGACCCGGTCGACGACACCGCCGGCAGATGAACCGGCAGCTCACCGTGCAGGAGTCCCGCCACAAGCTGGCCCGGGACGTGTGCCACGGCAAGCGCGGCACGATCCACCAGGCGTACCGCGACGGGAGGGAGGACCAGCTCGGCGCGCTCGGCCTGGTCCTCAACGCCGTCGTGCTCTGGACGACGAAGTACATCGCCGCCGTCGCCCAGCTCCGCGCCGAAGGCCACGAGATCCGAGACGAGGACATCGCCCGCCTCTCCCCGCTCAAGCACCGCAACCTGAACCTGCTCGGCCGCTACAGCTTCACCGCCAGCGTCCCGGCCGCCGGCTCCCTGCGCCCGCTGCGCGAGCCGGACGCTCCCGGGCTTGGCGAGGACGACGACGGCGAACAGGGCTGACGCACCGGTGCGCCGGGCTTGTGCTCAGCGCCCGGCGGCGGCCGGGGCGGTCGCACGGGCTGGGGTGTCGTGCAGCCCCAGGCGCAGGTGTTCGACGTGGTAGAGGGCCTGGTCGAGGAGCTCCGCGACATGGTTGTCATACAGGGAGTAGACGATGGAGCGGCCCTGCCGCTCGCCGGTGACCAGACCGAGGTTGCGCAGGAGCCGGAGCTGGTGGGAGCAGGCGGAGGCTTCCATGCCGACGGCTTCGGCCAGTTCTCCGACCGCGCACGGGCCTTCCTGGAGGCGGGCCAGGATGTGAAGCCGGGAGGGTGTGGCCAGGGCCTGGAGGGTAGCGGCGACATCGGCGGTGCCGACCGCGTCGAGGCGTTCGCGGGTGCTGGCGCTGCTGGTGGTGGTGTCGCGTCCGTGGCCCATGGCCCCATCATATCGGTGACACTTGAAAACCTATTCAGATGTTCCTATATGGTGGAGGGGTTGCAGTCGTTCCGCCCGTGAAGGGTTGTTTTGTCATGTCTTCAGTCCTGGACGAGCAGCGGTCCGCACCACCCGTCGGCTCCGTGCGGCCGGTCCCGCCCCGGCGCCGTACCCGCCTCCTGGCGCTGCCGGAAGCCCGATGGGTGCTCGCGGCGCTGGTGCTGTTCCTGTTCGCGCTGCCGGTCTACCTGCTGGGCGGACCGGCGTGGCTGTGGGGCACCCTGTTCGCCGCCACGTATGTCACCGGCGGCTGGGAGCCGGCCTGGGAAGGCTGCAAGGCCCTGAAGGACAAGACGTTGGACGTGGACCTGCTGATGGTCGTCGCCGCCCTGGGGGCTGCCGCGATCGGACAGGTCCTCGACGGCGCGCTACTGATCGTCATCTTCGCCACCTCCGGCGCCCTGGAAGCCGTCGCCACCGCCCGCACGGCCGACTCCGTGCGCGGGCTGCTCGACCTCGCCCCCACGACCGCCACCCGGCTCCTGCCCGACGGCGCCGAGGAGACGGTCGACAGCGAGCAGCTGGCGGTCGGGGACACGGTCCTGGTCCGGCCCGGCGAGTGGGTCGGCGCGGACGGTCAGATTCTGGACGGGGCCAGCGATGTCGACCAGGCCACCATCACCGGCGAGCCCCTCCCCGTCGCCAAGCAGGCCGGGGACGAGGTGTTCGCCGGCACCGTCAACGGCACTGGCGCCCTGCGCGTACGCGTCGAGCGCGCCCCCTCGGACTCGGTGATCGCCCGGATCGTGAAGATGGTCGAGGAAGCCTCCGAGACCAAGGCCCCCACCCAGCTGTTCATCGAGAAGATCGAGCAGCGCTACTCGATCGGCATGGTGATCGCGACCCTCGCCGTCTTCGCAGTCCCGCTCGCCTTCGGCGACACCCTCTCCTCGGCGCTGCTGCGGGCCATGACGTTCATGATCGTCGCCTCGCCGTGCGCCGTCGTGCTCTCCACCATGCCGCCGCTGCTGTCGGCTATCGCCAACGCCGGCCGGCGCGGTGTGCTCGCCAAGTCCGCCGTCGTCATGGAACGCCTCGGCCAGATCGACACCGTCGCCCTGGACAAGACCGGCACCCTCACCGAAGGCACCCCCCGCGTCACCGACCTGCGCCCGCTGCCCGGCAGCGGCCTGGACCAGGACACGCTTCTCACCCTGGCAGCGTCGGCCGAGCACCCCAGTGAGCACCCGCTCGCCCGGGCCGTCGTCGCCGCCGCCCGCGAACGCGGCCTGCCCCTGAGCGACGCCGAGGACTTCACCTCCAGCCCCGGCCAAGGCGTCACCGCCACCGTTGACGGCCACACCCTCACCATCGGCGCTCCCGCCCGGCTGCTGGACCGCCCCGCCCACCAGCCGCACCAGGCGGTGGTGGCCGAACTGGAAGAGGCTGGACGCACCGCGGTTGTCGTCCTGCGCGACCAGGAACCGGTGGGCGTGCTCGGGATCGCGGACCGGCTGCGGCCGGACGCCGCGGTCACCGTCGCCGCCCTCACCCGCCTGACCGGCCACACGCCCATCCTGCTGACCGGCGACAACGAACGCGCCGCCCGGCACTTGGCCGCCGAAGTCGGCATCACCGACGTCCGCGCCCACCAGCTGCCCCAGGACAAGGTGACGGCCGTCAAGGAATGGGAAGCCCAGGGACGCCGGGCGCTGGTCGTCGGCGACGGCGTCAACGACGCCCCCGCCCTGGCCGCCGCGCACTCCGGGATCGCGATGGGCAAGGCAGGCTCCGACCTCGCCCTGGAGACCGCCGACGCCGTCGTCGTCCGCGACGAACTCGCCACCATCCCCTCAATCGTGCAGCTCTCCCGCACCGCACGCCGCCTCGTCGTGCAGAACCTGGTGATCGCCGGCACGTTCATCGCCGTCCTGGTCGCCTGGGACTTGTTCGGCAGCCTGCCCCTGCCCCTCGGCGTCGCCGGCCACGAGGGCTCCACCGTCATCGTCGGCCTCAACGGCCTGCGCCTGCTGCGCGAGGCCGCCTGGCCCCGCCTCACCAAGGACACCGCGTGAGCAAACGCACCCGCCGTGCGGTCCCCGCCCCAGGGGCCGCACGGCCCACCGTCACCGTCTGCCGCGGCTGCTGCTGCGGCACGCCCGAGATCCCCGGCCTCGACCACGCCGCCCAACTCCGCGACCTGCGCCAGGCCTTCGACGGCACCGCGACCGTACGCGTCACCGACTGCCTCGACGCCTGCGAACGCGCCAACGTCATCGTCGTCCCGCCCTCCGCCGAAGGCCGTGGGAACGGCAGCCGCCCCGTCTGGCTCGGCCTCGTCAACGACCCCGACGCCCCTACCGACATCACCGCCTGGATCAAGGACGACTGCCGCAGCAATCGGTTGGTGTTCTCGTTGGTGCCGCGCTGCCACGGGCTGCGCGGCTTGCAGAGGTAGATCGGCATCCCGGTATCGGCAGTGATGGCTTGGTGCTCGGCCCTCTGCCGGCCTCGGTCCCAGGTGAGCGTTCGTCGTAGCTGGGGCGGGATACCGAGCAGATTCCTGGTGAGGTGCGGGGTGACCTGCTCACCTTGATGCCGTCGGGCAGCGCGACGAGGGCCGTGTAGCGGTTGGTGCGTTCGACCAGCGTGGCGACCGCCGAGGGGCGGGTGCCCCTCACGAGATCGCCCTCCCGATGGCCCGGGGTCTTGCGGTCCTCGACCTCGGCGGGGCGGGCGGTGATGGACACCATCCGCGGATGATCTTACGCCCGGTGGGCCGGCGGGCGATCTTCGGACGGCGCATGGGTCTGCCTGACCGCAGCCTCTGGGTGAGGCTGCGGTCGATCGCCTGGCGCCGGCGAGGGTCGTAGAGCGAGATCGCTTCGTGCGACATCTGCGTGGCGGCGTCACACTGCACGACGCCGACGGCGGCCCGGTGGGGGAAGGCGGTCGCGCCTGGGGGACGGTCGGCGACGGCCCGGCGGCGTCTGCTACGTCTACTGGCCACTCGACCCGACGCCGGCTCAGCGCCGGGTCCTGCGCAAACACGGGCTGGCCTGAGCCCGGAGGGCACCTGGTCCGCGTACACCGCGTACACCACCTGACGGCGGGCGGGTTGCGGCGCGTCCGCCGTCAGGAGTGGGTGGCCTCGATGCGGGAGATGCGGACCTCGCCGTAGTTGTCGTCGTCGCACGGCGCGGCGTTGTCGCAGTTGGCCTGTGTGTAGGCCCCTGCCTTGAAGTAGTTGGTGTCACCGTCGTGGGAGAGAGTGGTCTGCAACTCGCCGTTGTAGTAGGCGGAGATCTTCCCGTCCTCGGCCACGAACTTCGCCTCGAACTCGGTGCCCAGTTCGTAGTCGTCGGTGACGAGGTGGTGGTGGCGGTCGTCGCCGTCGGTGATGTAGAGCTTGCTGCCCTCCAGACGGAAGACGGTGACGTCGTCGTCCCCGCCGTGGACCTGCGCGCCGACCACGTACGGCCTCTCCTCGGGCAGCGCCGTGAACGCCTCGGTGACCACGAGGGTGTGGGTGCCGTCCGTGGTGGACCATTCGGCTTCGTCCGCACCGTTGTCGGTCATCTCCCGCAGCTCGGCGCGCGGGTAGCTGGAACCGCCCGTCGTCACACCGTTCACGGCGGCCCGGAAGCTGACCGCGTCGCAGCCGTCGTCGGCCCGGAACCAGGGATCGGCGGAGAAGGCCGCCAGTTCGGGCTGGGTGATCTCGGTGGGGTCCTCGTCGTCGCCCGTGGGCAGGGTCAGCTTCCAGTTCGTCAGGTCGAGGACGTCGGCGGGGTACGCGCACCGGGCGGCGGCCTCCGGCTCGTGCCGGGCCGCGGTGTCGGCGTGGGCGGACAGTGTGAGCGTGGCGGTCGAGACGGCCGCGGTGATACCGGCCAGCATCATGGTCCGAGTTCCTGGCATGGAGGTCTCCTCCTGTGTCGACGGTGTGCGCTTCCGGCCGACGCGTACCGTAGCGGCTGCCGGGACCCCTCCCGGCAGCAGCCGCTACGGGGCCGGCGCCGCCGCGCCGGTCGGTTCCGCCCGTCGGCCAACTGCCCACCTGCGCAGGCGAGATGAAGACTCCGAGGAGAGACTGCGTACGGGCCTTCGCAGGCAGTAGATTCGACGCGCGTGCACGCTGCGCTCCATGTGCGTTCCGGCGTCGACCGAGGGGGAAGATCCGTGCGTTCCGGGGACGGTTTCGCCGACCGCTACCTCCTCAAGGAGGTCATCGGCGCAGGGCGGGGCGGGGAGGTGTGGCTGGCCCACGACACGGTGGTGGGCCAGGACGTCGCGCTGAAGCCCGAGCTGCCGGAGGGGGATCACGAGACGGCCGCGTCGCGGCTGCTGGGCGAACCGCGTGCGATGGCCAAGTTCCGTGACCACCCCCACGTCGTCACCCTGTTCGACGTCGTGACCGTGCAGCCGGACGAAGGCGGAGGCGGCACCGACGCGGAGACGTACTGGTTCGTCATGGAGCACGTGCCCGGCGGCGGACTGGACCGGCTGCCGCCGGTCGCTCCCGCGCGGGCGGCCCGCATCGGTGCACAACTCGCCGACGCCCTGGCCGCGTTGCACCAGGAGGGCGTCGTCCACTGCGACGTCAAGCCCGCCAACATCGGCCTCACCCGGCGCGGCACCGCGAAGCTGCTGGACTTCGGTGCCGCCTACCGGGTCGGCGGCACGGGGACCATCACGCTCAACGGGCCGTTCAGCTTCACCCCCGACTACGCCGCCCCCGAGCTGGCCCGGGGCAACGTCCCCCGCCCGGCCTCCGACGTGTTCTGTCTGGCCGCCACGCTGCACGCCCTGGTCACCGGTGCGCCGCCACGCGGCGGCGCACCCGGGAGCGACGCCGCCCCCGGCGGGGCGGGGAACGGCGAGGAGGACGCCGAGCGGCTGCGGCACTGGAAGGCCGAGCAGGGTGTCGTCGAGATGGACGCCGACGCCCTGGGGCCGCTGCGACCCGTGCTCGCCGCCATGCTCCGGCGCGACCCGGACGAGCGCCCCAGCGCCGTCGAGGCCCGGCACTTGCTGGAGGCCGTCGCCCGCTCCGGGGACGGCGCCCCCCAGCCCGCGCCCTCACGTCCCGGGCGTCCCGGGTGGCGCCGGCCACTGATCGCGGCCCTCGGCATCAGCGCCGTACTGGCTTTGGGGCTCGCCGTCATCCTCGGCCGGGGCGACGGCGACCACGCCACTGCCGGGTCCGGTGAGAGCCGGCCCGGGAAGCACGGTGCGGACGGCGCGCAGCAGGCCCTGATCGGCGATCCGCACCGGGCGGACGTGTGCGCCCTGGCCGGCCCCGCGGCCCTCGACCGGTTCGGCAAGGCCGAAGTGGACGCGGACTACGGCAACTTCGACCAGTGCGACGTGCTCGTGCGGGCCGACGACGAGACCCGGATCGACGTGTCGATCCGGCTGCGCCGGGGCTCCGCGCCCGAGACGTCGAAGCCCTCCAGGACGATCGGGAACATCGGCATCCGGGAAGAGGAGTCGGAGGGTGACGAGTGCAAGCTGCTGCTGACACCCGGACGCGGCACGGACGGCAGCCTGGTCGGCATCCGCGTCAACATGGGCGAGGGCGCGGTGGCCGGCGGCAGCGCGACGCTGTGCGCGGTCGCGGACAAGGCCGCGGAGTACGCGGCCCGGGTCCTCGACAAGGGGCCGGTGCGCCGACGTTCCGCCGCCTATCCGCGTACGTCGCTGGCCTGGAGCAACGCCTGCGAGCTGCTCGACACCAAGGCGCTGTCCGCCGTGCCCGGCCTCAGGGTGGACGTGCCGGAGGTCGGCGTCGCGAACTGGAGCTGCAAGTGGTCGGGCGGCGTCGGCGATCTGGGCGTGGAGATCGCGTTCTTCCGCGACCAGCCCAGATCCGCGACGGACGGCGGCACCACCCGCACCCTCAGCGGGTACCGCACGGTCGTCGAGCCCGACGACGGCGTCTGTGAGGTCTTCGTCGAGTACCGCAGGTACAACGGCCGGGAGGCCGACCCGGCGGCCGAGATGGTGCGCCTGACCGTCCGCGGCGACGAACCTGCGGACAAGCTCTGCGAGAGGGCCACCGACCTCGCGGCCTCCGCCGCCGCCGAACTCCGCGACCGGTGAGTGCGGGGGAGGAGCCGTCCGCTCAGGGAGCGGGGTCGGGCCAGACCGCGTCGTCCTCCATCAGCTCCAGGTCCGGCGGCACGAGCGTGGTGGACTCCACCAGCCCCTTGACGAGATTGTGGAGCAGGCTGTTGTCGGTGGGGCGGCCCTGCGACTTGTCGTGCATCAGCGGGTACCGGAAACCGGTGCGGTCCAGACGGCGCCGTACGGCCTCGATCCGGTGCTCGATCCTGCGTTCGTTCCAGCCCGCGTCCCGGCGGAGGTAGGCGAGCTGCTTGGCGGCCATGGAGTAGGTCAGGGGGCGGGGATCCTCCTCGTACAGCAGATACCGCTGGCCGAGGACGACCAACAGCAGCCGTTCGTCGTCATCGAGCGCGAAGATCTCCGGCCGTACGGTCTCGGCACGCCGCCGTGACACAGGGCCGTGGTCGTCGTGGCCCGACACGTACAGCTCGACCAGGTGCTCCCGGTAGCCCGTGCCCTTCACGAACAGCGGGGTGTAGCCGGTGTCGAGGGGGAGCGGCTCGGTGCTGAGGTGCATCATCCGGCCGCGTGGCAGCCGGACGAGCTGCTGCCCGGTGTTGCGCAGCCACCACATCCCCTGATGGAACGCCAGCTCCCCGTGCCGCCGGCTCACCCGCAGGTCGTCCACCCCGACTCCCAGATCCACGTCCGGCTTCTCGCCGCGCCCGAAGCACAGGGTCGCCCCCTGGCGGGGCGGTGCGCTGAGCTCGTCGGTGACCGTGCGCGCGTGCAGGGTTCCGGGTGTGGCGGGCGCGACACCACGCGCGAGGCTGGTGGAGAGGGTCATCGCCGGTCTCCTCGGTTCGTCGGCTTCTCGGTGTGGGGACTGCTCGGCACCCGAACGGCACGGTGTCCAGTGTCCGTACCCGCTGCGGGACCGGTCCCGCGCGGTTGCCCCTAGCGTCACCGCGGACCAAGAGACCAGGACTTGTCGGGCCACGTCCAGGGATGAACGGGCCGGCTCGCCTCGTCCAGCCGTGAGGAGGCGCCACTTATGCATCTTCGGAGAGTTCCGGATCCGCATGGCCATCCGCCGCAAGCGGCAACACGTCCCGGTGTGCCGGAGCAGCAGCATGCGGGTCACGCCTTCCTGGTGCTGGTCAGGAACTTCCACCTGGCCAACTCCGTCGCTGTGGGGATGAGAGCACGGCTGGCCGAGGCCGGCGTCCACGCACCGGTGCTCGTACCGACGATGTACGAGCACCAGTTCGCGGCACCGGACGCGGCGTCGCGGCTCCAGGCCTGGTGGGATCGGCAACATACCGGCCTGGAGCTGTCGGCGGCAGTGGTGCTGAGCGTTGACGTCGAGGAGCTCGCCGGGCTCGGGCGGGTCACGTACATGGCAGCGCAGCCGGGACACACGAGGCGTTCCTACCAGCGCGGCGGTGCCGTGATCGAGGTACCGGTGGGCACGGTGGGCGAGCTGACGCACGTCGTGGTGTCGGGCACGTGCGGTGCCGACGGATCCGGTGAGCGGCCGAAGGCGGCACGCTCGGTGTTCTCGGCGCGGCGGCCGGAGCGGAACGCCACGCCGCTGTGGGACCGCCAGTTGATCCGTGCGGCAGCGGTGACGGGGGCGCTGGGGATCGGCGCCTGGCTGCTGCCTGCGGTCTCGCAGCCCGGCCAGGCACAGGCCGCGGACCGGCACCAGCACTCCCACCGTCAGCAACAGGACAGCCGTCAGGTGCCGGCGCCGCCTCCGACGCCCCCGCAGGCCGGAGAAACGGGGCTCGGCACGGGGCTCATACCACCGCTCGGGCCACCCATGTCCGGCTTCTTCTCCGGGAAATGGGCCGACTACGAGCCCGGAGTACCGCAGTACGACCAGACGCACGGCGGGACCGGGGCCGCGCCCGAGCCGTCCCCCGGGCCCGGGGCACCGGGCCCGGGACCCGCGGCCGGACAGCAGGCTCCCGCGGACAGCGCTCCGCCGACGCCTGAAGGCGGGAACCGGCCCGGTGGCGCGAACGCCAACGACCACGCGAACGAGCCCGCTCCCGGCCCCGAGTGGAACTGGGGCGACTTCTGGGGGCGTACGGCCGACGGTGGCTACACCGGCTTCTTCCATGCCGATCAGCTCGTGACCGGTGTGCAGAATCTGAGGAACCCGGACAACGTGCGCCCGCTTCCCGCGCCAGCGGGCGAGGATGCCGCAAAGGGGGCGACAGGAAAGATTCTGAAGCGGCTTCCCGCTGCCGCCGCTGCTTTTGGCGCCCTGTGGAACGCCAGTGCTTACGTCAATGCGCACGCCACCCCCGAGTACCGGAAAGCCATCCGCCAGATGGACGGCGGGATTCCGCCGGACCCGTCGCAGGACCCGCTCAATCCGGCCTTCCAGCCCACTCGGGCCGAGGTCTCCGCGGGTGTCGCCGAACCACCCGGCCAGGGGGACGGCCCCCCTCCGTACATCCCGGGACCGATAAACAACGGCCTGCTGCCAGGGCTGCCCATGGCCGACCTCCCGGCGCCACCGCCGGCGCCGCCTGGCTCGTCACCGTCGGAACTGGCCCGTGCGGAGGAGGAGCGTGGAGCTCAGGCGCGTGCGGAG
>NZ_JASKYT010000201.1:0-14359 GCF_041028275.1 Streptomyces sp. PU-14G | reverse complement strand
TCGAGGTACCGCCCGGCGTGGCCGGCGATCAGGTCGAGGACGGTGGCGATGTCGGCCAGTGAGGTCTCGGGGTTGAGCAGGGTGAACTTCAGGTGGTGGCGGCCGTCGACCACGGTGCCGGCGACGATGGCCTCGCCCGAGGCGAACAGGGCGTCGCGGGCGTGCAGGTTGGCCTGGTCGGTGAGGGCCTGGTCGGTGAGGGCCTGGTCGGTGGGGGCCTGGTCGGGGCCGGGCCCGTCCGGGTCGCCCGCGGGGACGTAGCGGAAGACGAGGGTGGAGAGTTCGGGGGTGACGACGACCTCGAACCTGTCGTCGGCGTCGAGCAGTTTCCAGGCGTCCGCGGCGCGGTCGACCACCTCGTCGAAGAGTTCGCCCACGGCGTCGGCGCCCATGACGCGCAGGGTCATCCACAGCTTGAGCGCGTCGAAGCGGCGCGTCGTCTGAATCGATTTGTCGACCTGGTTGGGCAGGCCCTTCTCGACGCTGTGGGTGGGGTTGAGGTAGTCGGCGTGGTACGTGACGTGGCGCAGGGTGTCCTTGTCCCTGACCAGGACGGCGCTGGAGGAGACCGGCTGGAAGAACGACTTGTGGTAGTCGACCGTCACCGAGTCGGCGCGCTCGATGCCCGCCAGCAGCGCGCGGCGGCGCCGTGAGGTGAGCAGCCCGCAGCCGTAGGCGGCGTCCACGTGCAGCCACACCCCGGCCGCCCCGCACAGGTCGGCGATGTCCGGCAGCGGGTCGATGCTGCCGAAGTCGGTGGTGCCCGCGGTGGCGACGACGGCCATCACCGTCTGCCCCTCGCGTTCGCAGCGCGCCAGCTGTTCGGCCAGCGCGTCGGTGCGCATCCGGCGCCGCTCGTCGCAGGGCACCGGGATGACGGCTTCCGGGCCCAGGCCGAGCAGGACCGCTGACTTCTCGATGCTGAAGTGGCTGCACTCGGAGGTGAGAATGCGCAGTGTCGGCAGGATCTGCGGGGTGCTCAGCGACGTCTCGGAGTTCTTGCGCACCAGCCGGCAGGTCTCCTCGCGGGCCAGCAGCAGCGCCTGGAGGTTGGACTGGGAGCCGCCGCTGGTGAAGATGCCGTCCGCGGCCCGGCCGAAGCCGATCCGGTGCGCCGTCCACTCGACGAGACGGCGCTCGATGAGGGTGCCGCCCGCGCTCTGGTCCCAGGTGTCCAGCGAGGAGTTGACCGCGGAGATGACCGCTTCGCCGAGGACCGCCGGTATCACCACGGGGCAGTTGAGGTGTGCGAGGTAGCGGGGGTGGTGGAAGTAGACGGCGTCGCGCAGGTACACCCGCTCCAGTTCGTCCAGCGCCTCACGGGCCGTGCCCAGGGGTTTCTCCAGATCGACTGCGGAGACGGTGGGGGCGAGCTCCGCCGGGGTGACGCCGGTGAAGGGCTGTCCGGCGCCGGTGAGTTTCTCGGCGACGCGCTCGACACCGTCGTGCAGGGAGCGCCTGTAGTGCTCCGCTGTCCTGTCGTTGAGCAGGTGGGACCTGCTGCTCATGAAGTGTCCTCCTGACACGGACGTGGCACACCGCGCGGCTCGCGCGGTCAGGTAAGGCTAGCCTAACTGGGCCGGTCAGTCGGTGTGCAAGGGGGACTCCTCGGTCAGCCGCGGGCCACCGGGGCAGGGCGGAATTGCACGGCAATGCCCACAAGGGGGAGGGGAGGGAGGACGCCCCGGCAGCCGGTGGCCGAGGCGGTGGCGCTGGTCAGTGCGGTGCGTCGGCCAGAGTGCGCAGCACGAGTCCGGTGGCCGGTTTCGGGCCGAACGAAGTGGACTTGCGCGGCATCGTGACGCCCTGCTCGGCGAGCGCCCGCACCTTCTCCTCGGCAACCGGCCGCATCAGCACGGCCGTACCGCCGCGCGCCGCCGCCTGGCTGAGCGCGGCCTCGGTGTGGTGCAGATAACCGATGTCCGCCGGCGAGTCCGGGATCTGCCAGATGGCGTCCAGCAGCGTCGCGTGCAGGACCGTCGCGTCCAGCTCCCGCCACGTGGCGGGCCGCCCCGCCGAAACCGTCCGCTCCAGCAACTGAGGGTCCGGCCTGTCCAGCAGATGGAAGACGCCGTCGCCCGCGCTCAGCAGGAAGGCGTTGCCTGCGGCCTCGTCCAGCGCGCCCATCGCCTCCGCCAGGGGCACCCGGAGCCGGCGCACCCGGAAGGCCCCCCGCGCACCGCACGCCTCTCCCGCACGGGAGAGCAGGTCGAGCGCCTTGACCAGCGGCAGCCTGGGCAGCACCCGGTGGATGGCCCGCACCTGGAGCGGATAGCGCGCCGTGTCGACCAGCAGCACCAGGCCGTGGTCCCAGGCGGAAGGTCCGGCCTGCTCCCCCTGCTCCTCGCACAGCCGCAGATACGTCGCCCAACGGTGGTGGCCGTCCGCGATCAGCGCACGGTGCCCCGACAGGTCCGCGTCGACCGCCGCGAGCTCGCCGGGGTCGGTGACCGCCCACAGGCGGTGGGAGAAGCCGTCCTCGGTCGTCGTCGCCACCAGCGGCGGGCGCCGCGTCGCCCGCTCGATGACGGCCGTGGCCCCCGTCCGGGTGCCGCTGCCCCGGTAGGAGAGCAGCAGCGGCTCGGGGTTGGCGGCCATCTGGCGCATCAGCGCGGCCCGGTCGGCGACGACCTCGTCTATCACGTCCTCGTGGGGCAGCACGACGCCGTCCTCGGGAGGGGTGAGCCGCAGCGCGCCGATGAGCCCGCGCTGCAACAGCTCGCCCTCGCGCTGCTCGTACACGTACAGCGCGGGACGCGGATCGTGGACCAGCACGCCGTCGGCCTGCCAGCGGCGCAGCGTCTCGGCCGCCTGGCGGTGCCGCACCGCCGGGTCCGCGGCCTGCGGGAGGATGAGCCGCACGATGTTGTACGGGTCGGCCGTCTCCAGCTGCCGCAGCCCGTCGGGACGGACCACCACGTCGTACGGCGGGGAGGTCACGGCAGCCAGGCTGCTGACCTTCTCCGGCGCGTAGCGCAGTCCCCGGAACGGAGCGAGTCGAAGGCCTCGGGCGGTCATCAGTGCATCGTATGACGGTGCCCTGCGACCCCGGGAGTGGGGCACAGGGGGCGCGCGGTGGCGGGCCGCGGTGGGACGTGGGAGAGGATTCCAGACGGCGTCCGAGCCGCGCGGGCCCGGCGCCGGCGCCTCCCGGCCCCGCGGCGAAGGCGTCCGGAGCACCACGAGAAAGCGAGCCCCCATGAGCCCCAGCCCTTCCGCGGAAGCCGCCGCGACCCGTCCGCAGCCCAGCGAGCGCCCCCTGCACGAGTGCTACGACACCGCACTGCTCGACCTGGACGGAGTGGTCTACGCCGGGGGAGAGGCACTGCCGCACGCCGTCGGCTCACTGGCCGCCGCGCGCGAGAGCGGCGTGCGGCTCGCCTACGTCACCAACAACGCGGCCCGCACCCCGCAGGCCGTCGCCGCGCACCTGACGGAGCTGGGCGTGGCCGCGACGCCTGACGAGATCGTCACCTCGGCCCAGGCGGTCGCCCGGCTCATCGCCGAACAGCTGCCCGCGGGCGCGCCCGTGCTCGCCGTCGGCGCCGAGGGGCTGCGGGTGGCCCTGGAGGACCGCGGTCTGAGCGTCGTCGAGTCGGCCGACGACGAGCCCGCCGCCGTGGCGCAGGGCTACGGCGGGCCCGGCATGGAGTGGGGACGGCTCGTGGAGGCCGCGCTGGCCGTGCAGCGCGGCGTGCCGTGGTTCGCCTCCAACACCGACCTGACCATTCCCAGCGGGCGCGGCATCGCCCCGGGCAACGGCTCGGCCGTGGAGGTCGTACGGCTCGCCACCCGGTGGATGCGGCGCCCGCCCGAGCCGCAGGTCGCGGGCAAGCCGCTGCCGCCGATGCACCGGGAGTCCATCATCCGTACCGGCGCCGAGCGGCCCCTGGTCGTCGGCGACCGGCTCGACACCGACATCGAGGGGGCACACGCGGGGCGCGTGGACTCGCTCCTCGTCCTCACCGGAGTCACCGACGCGGGGCAGCTGCTGGCCGCGGGGCCGCTCCACCGCCCCACCTACGTGGCCCGCGATCTGCGCGGTCTGCTGGAGCCGCAGCCGCGGGTGGGCGGCGCCGCCGCAGCGGGCTTCGCCTGCGGCGGCTGGACGGCGCACGCGGAGGCGAGCCGGCTGCGGCTGGAGGGTGGCGGCGACCCGGTGGACGGCCTGCGCGCCCTGTGCGCTGCCGCCTGGTCGGCGGCGGGCGACTCGACGTGCCGGCTCGACGCGGACAAGCCCCTGGCCCGGCTGGGGCTTTGAGCCTCACGGGGCGGCGGGGGCCGAAGCCGGCCGCGACCGCCCCTCGGGCGGATCAGGCGGCGGTGGCCGCCAGCGCTTCCGCCACCAGCTGCTCCTCGCTCGCGCCCAACCGCCAGTAGCCGGTGAACTTGACGGCCCGGCGGTCGAATCCGCGCTCACGCACCAGGTGGCGCCGCAGCGACTTGACGGTGCCGGACTCGCCCGCGAGCCAGGCGTACGGTGTTCCCTCCGGCAGCTGGGCGGAACGGACCGACTCCACCATCCGGTCGGCCCGGGACGCGCCGGCCGCCTCGTCGCGCACCAGCCAGGTGATCCGCGCGTCGGAGACGGTGGGCAGGTCCTGGACGTCCTGCCGGTGCGGAACCTCCGCGAACACCCGCACGGGCATCCCGGCCGGCAGCCACTCCAGGATGGCGCCGAGGGCGGGCAGCGCCGTCTCGTCGCCGCTCAGCAGCACCCAGTCGGTGCCGTCCTGCGGCCGGAAGTCGACGCCGCCGTTGTCCTCGACGACAGGACCGAGCAGCGTGACCCGGTCACCGGGCGCGGCGCGCAGCGCCCAGCGGGAGGCGGGGCCGATCTCGCCGTGCAGGGCGAAGTCGACGTCGAGTTCGTCGGCCGCGCCGTACTCGCTGCCCCGCCGCAGCGCCCGCACCGTGTAACTGCGCATGATCCCGCGGATGTTCTCGTCCATCGCGCGCCAGGCAGGGAACCAGGCCTGGCCCGCGTGGGTGGGCACCACCGGCGCGGTCTGGCCCGGCTGGGGCAGGAACAGTTTGAAGCGCTGGTCCCGCCCGCCGGAGGCGAAGCAGTGCAGCCGTGCGCCGCCGAAGGTGACCCGCAGCATGGTCGGGCCCAGCGCTCGGGTCCGTACGACGTGCAGGTCGAAGAACTCGAACGGTGCTGCGGAGGGCGCGGGCCGCGCCTGGGAGACCTGGCTCATCGTGTCTGCTCCTCCCGTGAGGGGTGTGCGGGTCGAAGGACGTGCCGGCGGCCTGTCGGCCGCCGCTCGGCGGTGCGCCGGCGGCCCCGGTCCGTCACGGGGGCCTCCGGGGGTCGGTCAGCGGACCTTCTTGGCCTTCTCGATCGCCTCCGCGAGGTCCTCCAGCAGCGGCGCGGCGCCCGCGTAGGAGAAGCGGGGCTCGGCCGCCCACTGCGCGACCTGCCCCGCCTTGACGGCGGGAAGGTCGTTCCAGGACGGCTTCGACGTGAGCGCCTTGGGCTGGAGGGACTGGGTGCGGTTGTCCAGGATGATCAGGTCGGCCTCGTACTTGTCGGCGTTCTCCCAGCTCAGCTCCTCGAAGAAGCCCTGCTTGTTGAGCTTCTTGGGGGTGACCAGGTCGACGCCGAGCTCCTTGAAGTACGTCAGGTCGGAGTTGGCGTCCGGATGGGAGACGTAGAACAGGTCGGGCGCACCGGCGGCAGCCATCACGCGGATGCCGCTCTTGGCGGCCTTGCGCAGCCGCTCGGCGGCCTTCTCGAAGCGGGTCTTGGCCTCCGCGTTGGCCTTGGACTTCAGGTCCGCGCCCAGCGACTCGGCGAGCTTGCCGAACTGCTGGATGACCTCGACCATCGACACGTGCGCCGCGTTCATGGCCACCTGCGGCGCCAGCTTGAAGATCTTGTCCTTGCTCTCGGCTGGCACGTAGAAGAACTCGCCCTTGACGTACATGTTGCTGACCAGCAGCTGGGGGCGGGTCTTGGCGTACTTCTCCAGGTCGAACTCGCCGAAGGCGTTGCCGATGATCGACAGCTTGGAGATGTCCATGTCGCCCGCGAGGATGTCGGGATCGCCGTTCTTCTTCTTGGTCGGCCCGAAGACGCCGACGACCTTGTCCCGGACGCCGAAGTCCCACAGCGCGGCCGCCGTGCCGGTGTAGGCCACGATGCGCTCGGGAACCGCGTCGAGGCTGACCTTCTTGCCGCGGCCGTCGGTGAAGGACCAGCCGTCGCCCTTCGAGCCGCCGCCCGAGCCCGAGCCCGATCCCTCACCGCCGCAGGCGGCCAGCAGCGCCCCGAGACCGGCGACGCCACCCGCGGCCAGCAGGCCGCGGCGCGAAAGGTGGGGGAGGGAGGAGGGGCTGGGCATCGTCTCGGGCCTTCTCTCGCTGTTGCTGCGGACGCACTGTTGCTGAGGACACACCGCGGGCCTGCCGCGGACGTACCTGCGGGGCGGCCATGGGACCGCGTTCGCAGTTAGGCTAACCTAACCAAAGTTGTTGTTGTCCAGTGGTCGGGCGGTCCCTTCTCCCGGCCCCGACCGGAGCGCGTACGTGACTCTCACCAAGTCCCCGCAGGTTCACGGGGGTTCGGCGGCCGGTCAGCCGCCCGCCGCCGAACCGGAACGGCCCGAGCGCGCACGGGCGCCCCTCGCGCGCGCCGCCGGACTGCTGGCCTCCCTGCTCCTCCTGCTGGTCGTCCTGTTGCTCAGCCTCGCTTTCGGCGCCCGCCCGCTCTCCCTGGGCGAGGCCTGGTCGGGGCTGGTCGACAGCGGCTCGGCGAGCTGGACCGTCGTCCACGAGATGCGGCTGCCCCGCACCCTCCTCGGCCTGCTGGCAGGCGTCGCGCTCGGCCTGGCGGGCGGCGTGATGCAGGCGCTCACCCGCAACCCCCTGGCCGATCCCGGGCTGCTGGGCATCAACGCGGGCGCCGCCGCCGCCGTCGTCACCGCGATCTCCTTCTTCGGGGTCGCCGGCTACACCGGCTACATCGGATTCGCCTTTGTGGGAGCCGCCGCCGTCTCCGTGCTCGTCTACGCCGTCGGCGGCGGTCGCGGCGCCACCCCGGCCCGGCTCGCGCTCGCGGGGACGGCGCTGAACGCCGCGCTGGTCTCCTACGTGAGCGCCGTCCAGCTCATGGACACCGCCTCGCTGGACCGGATGCGGTTCTGGCAGGTCGGCTCGCTGGCCCGCGCCCAGGACGCGACGGTTGCCTCCGCGCTGCCGTTCATCGCCGTCGGCGCGCTGATCGCCCTGGCGCTGGCCCGGCCGCTCAACGCGCTCGCCCTCGGCGACGACGCCGCCCGCGCCCTCGGCTCCCGGCCCACCCGCACCCGCGTCGCCGCCATCGTGGCCATCACCCTGCTGTGCGGAGCCGCCACAGCGGCGTGCGGGCCCATCGTGTTCGTCGGGCTGATGGTGCCGCACATGGTGCGCGCGCTGACCGGGCCCGACCAGCGCTGGATGCTGCCGTACTGCGCCGTCCTGTCCCCGGTGCTGCTGCTCGCCGCCGACATCCTCGGGCGCCTGCTGGGTCGGCCCAGCGAGCTCCAGGTCGGCATCGTGACCGTCGTGCTCGGCGGTCCCTTCTTCCTCTACTTCGTGCGCAGGCGGAGGGTGGCACAGGCATGAGCGTCATACGCACCCCCGGCGGCCTGTCCGTCAGCTACCGCCCGCGCGCGCTGCTCATCGGCGCCGGCTGCGTCGTGCTCGCTGTGGTCGCCGCCGTGCTGGCGATCGGCAGCGGCGAGTACCCCATGGCGCCGGACGAGGTGGTCCGCACGCTGCTCGGCCAGGGCAACCCCGCTGACGCGTTCATCGTCAACGAACTGCGGCTGCCGCGTACCGTCACCGCACTGCTCGTCGGCGCCAGTCTCGGCCTGTGCGGAGCCGTCTTCCAGGCCGTCGTGCGCAACCCGCTCGGCAGCCCCGACATCCTCGGCTTCACCACCGGGGCGTCGGCCGGAGCGCTGGTGGTCATCGTGCTGGCGGGCGGCGGCAGCGCCTTCCTCGCGGGCGGCGCCGTCGTCGGCGCCCTGGTCACCGGCGTGCTGATCTACGCCCTCGCCTGGAAGGGCGGACTGCACGGCTTCCGGCTGGTCCTCGTCGGGGTCGGCATGACCGCCATCCTGACCGGCGTCAACAGCTACCTGATCACCCGCGCGGACATCACCGACGCCTCCCGCGCGGTGCTGTGGATGACCGGCACCCTGGACGGGCGCGGCTGGGACGACGTACTGCCGCTGGCCTGCGGCATGGTGGTCCTCGTCCCCCTGGTGCTGCTCGGCTGCGCGCGCGCACTGCGGATGATGGAGATGGGCGACGACGCCGCCGCCGCGCTCGGCGTCCGCGTCGAACGCACCCGGCTGGCGCTGCTGGGCGCCGCGGTCCTGCTGGTGGCGCTCTCGGCCGCCGCCGCCGGGCCCGTCGCCTTCGTCGCCCTGGTGGCCCCGCAGGTCGCCCGGCGGCTCACCAGGTCACCCGGGCCCAACCTGCTGCCGTCGCTGTGCATGGGCGCGGCCCTGCTGATCTGCGCCGACCTGGTCGCACAGCGGGCCTTCGGCGGCCACCAGCTGCCGGTCGGCGTGGTCACCGGCGTGGTGGGCGGCGGCTACCTGGTGTGGCTGCTGGCCACCGAACGCAAGGCGGGCCGGATATGAGCGGCCGTACGGACACGGGCGCGAGCAGCCGCACGGACACCGGCACACGCACGGACACCGGCACACGAACGGACACCGGCACACGAACGGACACGACGGAGGCGGGCACCGGAATGACGACCGCGACAGACGCGACGGCCCAGACCACCGGCGACGGCGCCACGGAGGGGGACGGCACAGCGGCCCGCCTCACGGGGCAGCGCCTCACCCTCGCCTACGACCAGCGCACCATCGCCAGCGACCTGGACGTGGCGGTGCCCCACCAGTCCTTCACCGTCGTCGTCGGCCCCAACGCCTGCGGCAAGTCCACCCTGCTGCGGGCCCTCTCCCGGATGCTCAAGCCCGCCGCGGGACAGGTGCTGCTGGACGGCGAGGACATCGCCGGCATGCAGGCCAAGGCACTCGCCCGCACCCTGGGCCTGCTGCCCCAGTCCTCCATCGCGCCCGACGGCATCACCGTCAGCGACCTGGTCGCCCGCGGTCGCTACCCGCACCAGGGCCTGCTGCGCCAGTGGTCGCGGGACGACGAACGCGTGGTGGCCGAGTCGATGGCGGCCACCGGAGTCGACGGGCTCGGCGACCGCTTCGTGGACGAGCTCTCCGGCGGGCAGCGGCAGCGCGTGTGGATCGCCATGGCACTCGCTCAGCAGACGCCGCTGCTGCTGCTGGACGAGCCCACCACCTACCTGGACATCGCCCACCAGATCGAGATCCTCGACCTGTGCGCCCGGCTGCACGAGGAGGAGGGCCGCACCCTCGTCGCGGTGCTGCACGACCTCAACCACGCCGCCCGCTACGCCACCCACCTGATCGCCATGCGGGAGGGCCGGATCGTCGCGCGGGGCGAACCGCGTGAGGTGGTGACAGCCGAACTCGTGGAAGAGGTCTTCGGCATGCCCTGCCGCGTCATCGACGACCCGGAGACCGGTACCCCGCTGGTGGTGCCCGCCGCGCGTCGCTGATCCGTCGCCCCCGATGTCACAGCCGGGAGGTAGCGTCGGGGCATGAGCGAGTTCGCGCAGGGGGCCGGCCCCGGATACGCCTTCGACCAGCACGGAACAGGGGACGGCAGCACACGCCCTGAGCGCCACGAGGACGGCGCCGGGCAGCCGCCTGGCGGTGTCGAGGAGCAGCCCGGGCAGCCCCTCGCAGGCGCCGGGCCGGCCGAGGAGCCGGCGCCGGAAGCGGACACCGGGCCGGCCGGCGGGTCCGACGACGGTCCCAGGCCGCTGGGCGTCGGCGTGCGCCCCACAGGACACGCCTCCGTCGACGAGCGGCTCGGGCGTCTCGAGGACGCCGACCACCTCGCCGTGTCCGGCCACCAGGAGGTGTACGAAGATGTCCACCGCGGCCTGCGGGAGACCCTGGCCGCGCTGGACCGCCCCCACACCCCCCGGAGCTGAACCGTGGCACGACGCCGACTCGACGCGGAGCTGGTGCGCCGCAACCTCGCCCGTTCCCGGGAGCACGCCGCCCAGTTGATCGCCGCGGGCCGGGTCACGGTCGGCGGCAACGTTGCCGCCAAAGCCGCCACCCAGGTCGAGACCAGCGCCGCCCTGGTCGTCAGGGAGGACGCGGACGACCCGGACTACGTCTCCCGCGGCGGTCACAAGCTCGCCGGCGCGCTGGAGGCGTTCGTCCCCCGCGGGCTGCGCGTCCAGGGCCGCCGGGCGCTGGACGCCGGTGCCTCGACCGGGGGTTTCACCGACGTGCTGCTGCGGGCCGGCGCGGGCCACGTCGTCGCGGTGGACGTCGGCTACGGACAGCTGGCCTGGTCGCTCCAGCGTGACGAGCGCGTCACCGTCAAGGACCGGACGAACGTGCGGGAGCTGGCGCTTGAGGACATCGGCGGCGAGCCGGTGGAACTCGTCGTCGGTGACCTCTCGTTCATCCCCCTCGGCCTCGTCCTGCCCGCGCTCGTGCGCTGCGCCGCGCCGGAAGCCGACCTGGTGCTGATGGTGAAACCGCAGTTCGAAGTGGGCAGGGAAAGGCTGGGCAGCGGCGGTGTCGTGCGCAGCCCGCAGCTGCGTGCCGAGGCCGTGCGGACGGTCGCCGGGCACGCGGCGGCCCTGGGTCTGGGCGCGCTGGGTGTCACCTCGAGCCCGCTGCCCGGGCCCTCGGGAAACGTCGAATACTTTCTGTGGCTGCGCGCCGGGGCCGACGACCTCGACCCGGCCGCGGTCGACCGAGCGGTGGCGGAGGGGCCCAAGTGACCGAGGACAACCGAGCGATGCGACCAACACCCCCCACGCCGAGCCCCGCGGCCACCGGAGCAGGCGCGACGGGCCCCGCACACCCCGCCGGGGACCGTACGGTCTTCCTCCTCGCCCACACCGGCAGACCCGCCGCCGTGCGCAGCGCCGAACTGGTCGTCCAGGGGCTGCTGCGCTGCGGAATCGGCGTCCGCGTGCTGGCCGACGAGGCCGTCGACCTGCCGCTGCCCGATCCGGTCGAGACGGTCGCCGCCAAGCCGGACGCCGCCGAGGGCTGCGAACTGCTCGTGGTGCTCGGCGGTGACGGGACGCTGCTGCGCGGCGCGGAGTTCGCCCGCGCCTCGGGCGTCCCCATGCTCGGCGTCAACCTGGGCCGGGTCGGTTTCCTGGCCGAGGCCGAGCGGGACGACCTGGACAAGGTCGTCGACCGCGTCGTCTCCCGCGCCTACGAGGTCGAGGAGCGGATGACGCTCGATGTGCTGGTACGCAACGGCGGGCTGGGCACCAGCGGGCGCAGCGGCGGCCAGATCGTGCACGCCGACTGGGCGCTCAACGAGGTCTCCGTCGAGAAGGCGGCCCGCGAGCGGATGCTGGAGGTCGTCATCGAGGTCGACGGCCGCCCCGTCTCCAGCTTCGGCGGGGACGGTGTGGTGTGCGCCACCCCCACGGGATCCACCGCCTACGCCTTCTCGGCGGGCGGCCCCGTGGTGTGGCCGGAGGTGGAGGCGCTGCTGATGGTGCCCATCAGCGCGCACGCGCTGTTCGCCAAGCCGCTGGTGACGGCACCCGACTCGGTGCTGGCCGTCGAGGTCCAGCCGCAGACGCCGCATGGCGTTCTGTGGGCCGACGGGCGCCGCAGCGTCGAACTGCCCTCCGGCGCGCGCGTGGAGGTGCGGCGCGGTGCCGTCCCGGTGCGGCTGGCCCGGCTCCACCACGCCTCGTTCACGGACCGTCTCGTGGCCAAGTTCGCCCTTCCGGTCACCGGCTGGCGCGGCGCGCCCCGCTAGGGCCTCTCGCTTGGATCTTGCTGGGCTCGCGGGCCCCGGCGCGCACTCTCGCGGCTGGGGGCGCTCCCGGCCGGAGGCTGGGGGAGTCGGTCGCCGCTTCCCCCAGGGCTCGGCTTCGCTCGCCCCGGGAGGTGCGTGCCCCCACGCAGGGCGTGCGATCGCGGCTGCGGACGGTTCCGGCAGCCTGCCGGTGCGCTGCCGGCAGGCGACCCGTCGGTGAGCCGGCCGTGGTCCGCTTGCGGTGACGGTCGGCACACCCGCCGCCGTCGGCACGCGGTGTCGCCGGGCGGTCCGTGGGCCGGCGCGCCGCAGGGAGGGAACCGGGCAAAGCGGCCCGAACACGCAAGGACCACCGCCGTACGTACGTGCGGAAAAGCGGGCGTCCCGGACCCCGCGAACGTGCCGTTCCGCGGGGAGCCTGCCCCGCACACGGCCCCCGATCCGGCTACCACCCGGACCACAGGTGTGGCCACCGTGGCGGAACCTCGTATGGTCGTATCCGTGTTGGAGGAGATGCGGATCAAGGCCCTGGGCGTGATCGACGACGCCGTTGTCGAGCTGTCGCCCGGCTTCACCGCGGTGACCGGTGAGACCGGTGCGGGCAAAACCATGGTCGTCACCAGCCTCGGACTGCTGCTGGGCGGACGCGCCGACGCCGCACTGGTGCGGGTCGGTGCCAAGTCGGCCGTCGTCGAGGGACGGATCGCCGTGGAGCCGGAGGCGCCGGCCGCCCGCCGCGCCGAGGAGGCCGGGGCCGAGCTGGACGAGGGCGCCCTGCTGGTCAGCCGCACCATCTCGGCCGAGGGCCGTTCGCGCGCGCACGTGGGCGGGCGCTCGGTGCCGGTCGGGCTGCTGGCCGAGCTGAGCGACGACCTGGTGGCGGTGCACGGCCAGACCGACCAGCAGGGCCTGCTGCGCGCCGCCCGGCAGCGCGAGGCGCTCGACCGCTACGCCGGAGAGGCCGTGGCCGAGCCGCTGACCGCCTACCGCAGCGCCTACCGCAGACTGCGCACCGTCGCCGCCGAGCTGACCGAGCTGACCACCCGCGCCCGCGAGCGCGCCCAGGAAGCCGACCTGCTGCGCTTCGGCATCCAGGAGATCGAGGCCGCCGAGCCGCAGCCGGGGGAGGACACCGACCTGGCGGCCGAGGCCGAACGGCTCGGGCACGCCGAGGCCCTGGCCTCCGCGGCCACCACCGCGCACGGCGCCCTGGCGGGCGACCCCGCCGACCCCGAGGGCGTGGAGGCAGCGACCCTCGTGGCCGGGGCCCACCGCGCGCTGGAGGCCGTAAGGGCCCACGACCCCGCGCTCGCCGCGCTCGCCGACCGGCTGGGCGAGGTGCACATCCTGCTCTCCGACATCGCGGGCGAACTGGCCGGTTACGCCGACGACCTGGACGCCGACCCGCTGCGGCTGGCCGCCGTGGAGGAGCGCCGCGCGGCCCTGGCCCAACTCACCCGCAAGTACGGCGAGGACCTCACCGCCGTGCTCGCCTGGTCGGGGCAGAGCGCCGAGCGGCTGGCCGAACTGGAGGGCGACGACGACCGGATCGGCGAGCTGGGCGCGGAACGCGACGCGCTGCGCACCGAACTCGCCGCGCTCGCGCGTACGCTCACCGAGGCCCGCGCGGACGCCGCCAAGCGGTTCGCGGACGCCGTGACCGAGGAACTGGCCGAGCTGGCGATGCCGCACGCGCGCGTCTCCTTCGACCTCAAGCACACCGAGGACCCCGACGGGCTCGACGTCGAGGGGCGCACCCTCGCGTTCGGCCCGCACGGCACCGACGAGGTCGAACTGCTGCTCGCGCCGCACCCGGGAGCCCCGCCCCGTCCGGTCGCCAAGGGCGCCTCCGGCGGCGAGCTCTCCCGCGTGATGCTCGCGGTCGAGGTCGTCTTCGCCGACTCGGACCCCGTACCGACCTACCTGTTCGACGAGGTGGACGCGGGAGTCGGCGGCAAGGCGGCCGTCGAGGTGGGCCGAAGGCTCGCGCGGCTGGCCAGGTCGGCTCAGGTGGTGGTCGTCACGCACCTGCCCCAGGTCGCCGCGTTCGCGGACCGGCACCTGGTGGTGCAGAAGACCGACGACGGGTCGGTGACCCGCAGCGGAGTCCAGGCCATGGAGGGCGAGGACCGGGTCAGGGAGCTCTCCCGCATGCTCGCGGGCCAGGAGGACTCCGAACTCGCCCGCGCGCACGCCGAGGAGCTGCTGGAGGCGGCCCGCGCGGGAGGTTGAGCCGGGGCCGGCCCGCCCGCGAGGGGCCGCCCGGCGATGGTGCGTACCCGCGGGGTCCGCGGTGCGGCGGGCCGGGGCCCGGCGAGGGCGTACCGCGGCGCGAGCGGTGGGCGTGTCGAAGCTGGGGCAGGCGCGCAGTGCGATGCGTGCGCCGTCGCCCGTGTGAGTGAGAGTGGCCGGGCCCCGCCGTGCTGTGGCGCCGACCGGGGCCGCACCCCGGCGTGCCCCGCGGGCGTTACCTGGCATCCTGGGCAAGCCTCCCCACCCGCCC
>NZ_JASKYT010000200.1:0-14261 GCF_041028275.1 Streptomyces sp. PU-14G | reverse complement strand
GGGCAGCGCCGGATCGTCGGTGTCCGCGGGGGTGGTGTTGCGCACGCCGTACGCCGCCTGCCCGGCCGCCAGGCGTACGGGGGTGTGGACGGCGCGGCGGAGGGCCGTGCTCGCCCGGTCCACCGCCGCGGGCGCGACGCGCTCGCGCAGTTCGGCGGGGCTGCCCGCGTCGGGAGCCGCAGAGGCTGTGGCACGCAGCGCACCGTCGGCGGGGCGGGCCCGGTCGAAGGCGGCTCGCAGCGCGTCGTCCCACGAGGCGTCGACGGCCCTCGGCAGCGCGGCTGCCACGAACGCCGTCGCCAGCACCAGTACGGCGAACGCCAGCGCCCCGCCCGGCGCCGCCCGCAGCCGCGCCCACAGCCACCCACCGCGGGGCCCGGTCACCGACGTGCTGCACGTCTTTTTCGTCACCGCCCACAGCCACGCACCGCGGGGCCCGGCCTGTCCGCCGGGGCGTGAGGGGTCCGGCACCGGTCAGTCACCCCGTTCCGTGCGCAGAGCGATCGCCTCCGTGCGCGCAGCCGTCGCCTTCGTGCGCGCAGCCGTCGCCTTCGTGCGCGCAGCCGTCGCCGGGCCGGCCCGGCGGAAGGCGGTGGCGGCGACCAGCAGCAGCGGCACCGCCAACAGCGCGGCCAGCAGGGCGGCCGTCTCGCCCACCGGGAGCCGTACCAGCAGGTCGGGCACGGGCGCGCGGGCGTCACCCGTGACGACGATCAGCGGCACCATCAGCCGCACCAGCAGCGCCCCGAGTCCGAGACCGAGCGCCACCGAGAGCACGAGCACCAGCCCCTGTTCGGCCGCGAGGGCGTGCGCGAGGCGCCGCCGGGGGGCGCCGAGGGCGCGCAGGACGGCGAACTCGGCCGCGCGCTCCCGTGCGGCGCCCGCGGCGCTGACGGCGAAACCGGTCGCCGCGAGCACGGCCGCGGCCGGAGCCAGGGCGGCCAGTGCGCCGCGGGGCCCGGCGCCCAGCGGGTCGCCGCGCAGCTCGGCGGCGACCTCGTCGCGTACCCGTACGGCGCCCACGGCGGGTTCGGCCCGCAGCTTTCCCGCGACCCGGTCGCCCGCCCCTTCGGCGACCGAAAGCCACCACGTGCGCGGCTCCAGCAGCGTGGCGTCCCGGTCCGCGAGCGTCCGGTTCAGCGTGCCCAGGTCGAACAGCAGGGCTCCGGCGCTGCTCTCGCCGTCGGCGGTCGGGGTGGGCGAGACGGTGGGCAGGGCGCGGACGGCACCGGTGATGCGGACGCTCAGCTCGGTTCCCAGCGCGTCGACCGTGACCGTGTCACCCACCTCGGTGCCGCTCGCCCGCAGGTAGGCGTCCGTGGCGACGGCCGCCGCCGGCCGGTGCGCACCGGCCGGCGGCGTATCGGGTGACCACAGGACGGTGACGGTGACCGGGCCGGTCTGGTACGGCACCGGAGGAGGCGCGGAACCGGTCGTGTGACGGGCGGTCAGCGTCGCGCCGTCCGGCCGCAGCTCGGCCTTGCCGGCGTCCGCGTCGGCGTGCGGGCCGCGCCCCAGGGACGCCTGCGCGTCGTCGGCGCGGACCCGGGGCGTCCAGCGCTCCTGCCGTGAGGGGTGCACCGTGCGGCTGCCGTGCGGCCCCGTGGCGCTCAGCTTCTCGACGGTCAGCCGGCGCTGCCGGTTGTGCGCGGGCGCGCGGTAGGAGACCTCGATCCCGGTCAGCCGCACGGGACCCGCCGGTGTGCCGCCGCCCTGCGCGAGGGCGGCGCTCCGTGTGTGCGTTCGGCCGTCGTCCGGCACGTCGCCGAGCGGTATCCGGTAGGGCACGCCGAAACGGTCCTCGACAGTGAGGGAAAGGGTGTCCGTGCCGGAGGAGTCGGCGTCCGTGTCCGCGTCGACGTCCGTGTCCGTGTCCGTGTCCGCGTCGGCGTCCGCGGAGGCGCCCTTGTTGTCTTCCGCTGAGGCGCGCTCGCGATCCAGCCGTACGCGCAGCCGCACCTCCCTCGTGCCCTGCGGCAGCCGCACACCGGTCTGTGCGCGGTCCTCGCCTGCCAGCGGACGCAGCAGCCGGGACAAGGGCTCGTCGGCGAGGTCGTCCCGCAGCCGCAGGACCCCGTCGCCCGCCCTGCTCGCGTCGGTGGCCAGGAGCTGCGCCGTACGGTCGCCCGCCGTGCTGAACGACGCCCGCGCCACCGGTGCCACCCCCTCGACCCCGTGGAGGCCGGTGAGCAGCCCGCCCTGCGCGAGCGGGGGCGTGGCGGAGCCGCTGACGGAGATGTCGGCTCCGGTGCGGAAGTCCGCCTGGTCGTCCTGTGAACGGTCCCAGCTGGCGCCCTGGCCGACCGCGAACACCCCCGTCGCCACGGCCAGGACGAGCAGCAGCGCGGGCCCCGCGCCGCGCAGCGGGCGGCGGCTGAGCTGCCAGCCCGCCAGCGCCGGCGCCAGCCCGCGGGCCCGGGTGGCGTACCGCTCGCCCAGCCGAGCCGCGAGCGGCAGCACCCGCAGCACCAGCACGGTGCCCGCGAGCAGCGCCAGCGCGGGCGCCGCCACCAGCACCGGGTCGATGCCCAGCGTCCCGTCGGCCCCGCCCCGGGCGCCGGGGCTCTCGCGGGCGGACAGGACGCCGGTGCCGCCCGAGCGCCGCTCCAGCTGCCAGTAGGCGACGGCTGCCAGCGTGACCAGCGCGAGGTCGGCGCCGCCGCGCAGCAGGGTCGCCGCCGTACGCCGCCGCGGCGAGGGGGCGCGGGGGCCGCCCCGTGCGGCGTTGTGCTCCGGGTCGTCGTCCCCCGCGCGGCCACGGGCCCGCAGCGTCGGAAGGGCGATCAGCAGCGCGCACCCGGTGGCGGTTGCGGCTGCCACCCACCAGCTGCCGGCGGGCAGCCCGGCCACGGGGTCCACGCCCGCGCGGGCGAGCGCGCCGTGCCCCGTCAGCCACCGCACCGCGGGGTGGGCGAGCAGGGGTGCGGCCACCGCCGCGGGCAGCGCCAGCAGCAGTGCCTCGGCGGCGGCCAGGGCGCACACCCGGGTCCGTGAGGCGCCGCGGGCCCGCAGCAGCGCTGTCTGCGGGGCGCGCTCGGTGTGCAGCAGTTGCGCCACGAGCAGCAGCGTCAGCCCGGTCAGCAGTAGCAGCTGGAGGGCGGTGATCAGCAGGGTGGAGCGCATGACGAGCAGGGACCGGGCGAGGGAGTCCAACAGCTCGGGGAGGTGAGTGGTGGCGACGGCGTGCGGGGTCAGGGGCGAGGTCCCGATCCGGTCGGCGGCCCTGGCCACGTCGTCGCCGAGGGTGTCGAGGCGGGAGGTGTCCAGGCCGGTGAAGTCGGCGTCCGCCTGCCATCGGGTCTCGGCGGGCCACAGCGGACCGCCCGTGTCCCGCGGGCCGCGGGTGAAGGCGCCGTCGGGGACGGCGAGCGGGCCGTAGGTGGTGAAGTCCCGCACCGCCATGCCCTGACCGGCCAGCGGGTCCAGCCACTTCCAGTAGGGCGAGCCCGGGGAGGCGGGCGCGTAGACGCCGGTGACCTCGACGCGGACGTCGGGCGGTCCTTCGAGCCTGCTGGTGACGCGGAAGGTGTCGCCCGGGCGCAGCGAGAGCCGTTCGGCGGCCCGCTGGGGCACCGCCGCGCCCACGGTGCGTCCGTCCGTGTCGGCAGTGCGCGGCCAGGAGCCGGCGACCATCGTCACGCGCGCACGGTCGAAGGTGGCGAAGCGCGTCAGGTCGGGTTCGTCGTCCCGCGAGGAGCCCGGGGAGTCCGAGGAGCCTGAGGAGCGAGAGGAGCCTGAGGTGTCCGGGGTGTCCGAGGTGTCCGGGGTGCCGGTGGTGGCGCCGTCGTGGGGGGTGCGCGGGCGCAGCGAGGAGGGCAGGGCGTAGGCGCCGGAGTGGGTGCTGGCGGCGGTCCGTACGGGCAGTCCGCCGAAGGCGTCGCGTGCCGCCTCGCGGACGGCCGCGTCAGTGGCGTCCCGGTCCTCGGCGGTGATGTCCGAGCGGATGTCCAGCACGGTCCGGGGGGCCGACTGGTGCTCCAGGGCGCGGCGCGGCCCGGCGTCCCCGACCGCGGTGGCGAAGGCGGCGAGGGTGGCCAGTACGGAGGTGGCCAGCAGGACGGAGAGCAGCGCGGAGGCGACGAGTAACCGGTGCGCACGCATGCGCGCCACGACGAACCCGGCCAAGCCCTGCCGCCCCCTGTCCCCCTCCGCGTGTTGGGGCCGCCGGGGCGCATCTGCCCGCTACATGCGCGGGGTGGCGCGCTCTCGCTCCCGCGTGCGGGTCGGCACGCGCCGGGATCGCGGTCCGACGGTCCGCTCAGTCCGCGGAGTTGACCATAGACCCGGCGGCGTAAACGAGGTAGTCCCACAGCGGGGTTTCCAGGTGCTCGGGCAGTTCGAGGCTGTCCACCGCGTCCCGCATGTGCCGCAGCCAGGCGTCGTGCGCGGCGCGGTCGACCTTGAAAGGGGTGTGCCGCATGCGCAGCCGGGGGTGGCCCCGCGACTCGCTGTACGTGCGCGGTCCGCCCCAGTACTGCATCAGGAAGAGGGCCAGCCGGTCCTCGGCGGGGCCCAGATCCTCCTCGGGGTACATCGGCCGCAGCAGGGGGTCCTCGGCCACCCCCTGGTAGAAGCGGTGCACAAGCCGTCGAAAGGTCTCCTCGCCGCCGACCTGCTCGTAGAAGGTCTGCGTGGGAAGACTGCCGCGCCGGATCTCCATCACCCGTCCATGGTGGCAGACGCTCCGACGGAGGACTCCGGACCTACGACTCCGCCCCCCTGCGGGCTTCCCGCGGGAAGCCCGCAGGAAGACCCCTACGCCGTGTCCCAGCGGAAGAGCCGCGAGGCGATCAGTGTCAGCACAGCGGCGAACAGCAGCAGCCCGCCCATCACGGGGAGCGCGTCGCCCCAGCCTCCGCCGCGGCTGAGGACGGCTTCCATCGCCGTGACGAGATGTCTGAGCGGTAGCACGTCACTGAGGGTGCGCACCCACTGCGGGGCGCCCTCCAGCGGGAAGAAGGCGCCGGAGAGGAACGCCATGGGCAGAATGATGATCTGTGCCAGTCCGTTGGCGGCCTCCTCGGTCTTCGCGAAGGAGCCGACCAGCAGTCCGATCGACAAGAACGCCAGCGTCCCGCAGGCCACCAGCGGCAGGCTCAGCCACCACTGCCCGGTCAGCTTCAGCCCGTAGTAGGGCAGCGAGGCGATCAGCAGGAAGACGGCTGTCTGTGCGAAGGCCATGACCACGTTGACGCCCACCCGGGCCCCGATGACGGCGCGCGCGGTGACCGGCGCCAGCCACAGGCGGCGCAGGATGCGTTTCCGCCGCCAACTGACCAGGTTGAAGGCGGCACCGAAAACGCCGCCCATGGCCACCGCCCAGCCGAGCAGCCCGGGGGTGAGGAACTGGATGGGCTTGACCGACTCGTCCTCCACGGCGGTGCTGCCCAGTGCGTAGGCGGGCGGCTGTCCTGTGGCGCGCTGGTTGGCCTGCTGGACGATGCTGTTGAGCAACCCCTGGACCGTGCCGGAGCGCACCTGGTCGGCGGCGGAGTAGTGGAGTTCGACCTCGCCGCCGTGTTGGAGGACGGCCCCGTCGGCGTCGCCCTCGCGGACCTTTTCCAACGCCTGTCTGCGGGCCGCGGCGGACCCGTCGGTCTTCTCGATCGTCAGGACGTCGCGCAGTTGGGCGCGCGCCTTCTGCGGCATCGTGTCCAGTACCCGCACGTCGCCCACCTGCACGAGGGTGGACTGCTCGACGCCCTGGTCCTTGAACAGCGCCCCGAACAGCATCAGGAACATCAGCGGGAAGACCAGGGTGAAGAAGACGGCGGCCCGGTCCCGCAGCAGCCCGCGGGCCATGGCCAGCGACAGGCTGGCGAACGCTCTCACTCCCGGTACTCCCGCCCCGTCAGCTGGAGGAAGAGTTCCTCCAGGGAGTCGACTCCGGCCTCTTCGGCCATCGCGCGCGGCGGTCCCACGCGCAGCACCCGGCCGTGGTCCATGACGGCCACCCGGTCGCACAGTGTCTCCGCCTCGTCCATGGAGTGGGTGGTGAGCACCACCGTGCGCCCTGCCGCGTTGCTGCGGCGCAGCAGGTCCCACAGGTTGCGCCGGGCCTGCGGGTCGAGGCCGGTGGTCGGCTCGTCCAGGAACACCAGTTCCGGGTCGTGGACGAGGGCGCAGGCGAGGGACAGCCGCTGCGCCTGGCCACCGGAGAGCTTGTCCTCCCGGGTGCGGGCCTTCTCCGTCAGCCCGACGGTCTCCAGCATCTCGTCCGCACGGGTGTCGGATATGCCGTAGAGGGCGGCGAACGTGCGGATCTGCTCCCGGGCGGTCAGCCGTTCGAAGAACGCGGAGGCCTGCAACTGGACGCCGATGCGGCGCAGCAGCGCCGGGTCGCGCGGCCAGGAGGGCGTCCCCAGCAGGTGGGCGTGGCCCTCGTCGGGCCGGCGCAGCCCCTCCAGCAGCTCCATAGTGGTGGTTTTTCCCGCACCGTTGGGACCGAGGATGCCGTAGAACTCGCCGTGCTCCACCTCCAGCGAGACGCCGTCGACGGCTTGTGTATCGCCGTAGCGTTTGCGCAGGCCCTCGGCCCTGATCGCCGGTCCGGTGCGCGGGGGTGCGGTGCCCGGCTCTGTGGTCGTTCGCGGTGACATGGCCGGAGGTTAGCGGGGGAAGCGCCCATTCCACTCTCGCCTGGTCATCGCTTCGGTCACACAGTGGACACGGGGCGCGCGCCCGTCCCGGCGCGGGCTGCCCCGCGGCAGGGAACCGCCGGTGGTACGCGGTGCGTGTGGAGGAACAACAGGAGAGGGCGCGAAGGCGGCGCGGAAAGGACGGGAGGGCGCGCCCGGCGGGAGGGACGCGGTGCCGCGTACCGGGCATTCGGTCGCGATACGAACAAGATCCCGCCCAATCCGGTGTGGTCACCGGCCACTGCGGCCATACTGCTGCACCGAGGCACCACAGCCGGGCGCCCCGACGCCCGCGGCCCCGGGCAGGGGAGCCGGGGGCTGCGTGGAGGGGAGCAGGGGCGAGCGCACCGGCAGGGTGTCTGTCAGCGACCGAGGGGGAGGGCCCAGCCGTGACACAGCCGCCGACCGCGCCACCGACACCGCCGCCCGTGCCCGCGGTACCGGGAGCGGGGCCCGCCGCGGGCGGCGCCCCGGGCTCGGCACCGGGGGCGCGGCCCCGCGGCGCCGCGGGCGGTGCGGGGCGCCGGACGGCCTGGTCCGAGGGGAGGGAGCGGCTGCGGGCCGCGGTGACGACCGAGCCGGGACGGCTGCGGGCGATCGGCGCCGTGCTGGCCCTCCTGGTGGTGCTGTTCGGAGCGGTCTCGGCCTGGCAGGTCTCCGACCGGAAGGCCGCCGCCGACGCGGTGGCCGAGCACAGCCAGCCGCTGAGCGCGGACGCGGCGCGCATCTACCGCTCCCTGGCGGACGCCGACACCTCCGCCTCCAGCGGGTTCCTGGCGGGCGGGGACGAGCCGGACGCGGTGCGCGAGCGGTACCAGGACGACATCCGCGAGGCGTCCGGGCTGCTGGCCGACGCGGCGGCGAACTCCTCGGGTTCGGGCACGGCCGAGCAGCAGATCACCGCGCTCAACCGCGGCCTGCCGGTCTACACCGGGCTGGTCGAGGCGGCGCGGGCCAACAACAGGCAGGGCCTGCCGCTGGGCGGCGCCTACCTGCGGTACGCCAACGAGAAGATGCGCGGCGAACTCCTGCCGGCCGCGCGCAAGCTGTACACGGCCGAGAGCGGGCGGCTGGACGGTGACTACGCGGACGCCGCGTCGTGGCCCTTCCTCGCCATCGGTACCGGTGTGGTCGCGCTGGGGGCGCTGGGCTGGGCACAGCGCCGCACCTACCTGCGCACCAACCGGGTCTTCAACCAGGGGCTGTTGGGCGCGAGCGCCGTCACGCTGGTGCTGCTCGTGTGGCTGGCGGGCGGCCACACGCTGGCCCGCTCGGGGCTGCACGAGTCGGAGACCAGGGGGGCCGCCTCCCTCCAGGCACTCAACGAGGCGAGGATCGCCACCCTCCAGGCGCGCGGTGACGAGAACATGACGCTGGTCGCTCGGGGTGGCGGCGCCGCGTACGAGGACAGCTACCGCAAGCGGATGAGGGACATCGGGGGCGACGAGAGGCACGACGCCGCCGGCCGGCACGGCGCCCCGGGCGGGAGCAGCCTGCTCGACGAGGCCGGTGACCTCGCGGACGACCGTACGGGGCGGCAGGCCGTGCGGGACGCCGAGAAGGCCGTCGAGACGTGGCAGCGGCGGCATCTGGCGGCCCGGGTCAAGGACAACAACGGCGACTACGAGGAAGCCGTCGAGCAGGTGATCGGCACCGTGAACAGCACAGGGGAGAGCTTCGACCAGGTCGACAAGAGCCTCGGCCGGGCGACCGCGCACGAGCAGAAGCAGTTCGAGCAGGCCGCCAACAGCGCGCGCGGCAGGTTCCGCGGGCTGACCGTCGGCGCCCTGGTGCTGGCGGTTCTCGGTGCGGCGGCGGCCGTGCTGGGCATCGGGCGCAGGCTGGCGGAGTACCGGTGAGGGGGACGGACGCGATGACGACCACAGGGACCGCGCGCTCGCAGTCGGCGGGCACGCCGGGCAGGGGCACGCCGGGCAAGGGCACACCGGGCAAGGGCACGCCGGCTCGCGGGGGCGGCGGACGCGGGGTGCGGTGGGCCGTCACCGCGGGCGGCCTGTCGGCCGCCGCGGCCCTCGTCGCGGCGGCGGTGCTCGCGCCCGCGCCCGCGCACAGCAGCGCCGCGCACGACAGCGCCGCGCACAACAGCGCCGCGCAGCACAGCGCCGCGCAGCACAGCGCCGCGCAGCACAGCGCCGCGCACGGCGCGCCGGTGGCCGACGGGCGTCCCGCCTCGGCCACCGACCCGGACGAGGAACCCGAGCCGGAGAAGTGCGAGGACGGCAGCAACCCCGCCGAGAGCCTCGAACCCTCGGGGAAGGCGGGGGACGCGGTCGAGCGGATCAAGAAGGAGGGCAAGCTGGTCGTCGGCGTCGACCAGAACAGCTACCTGTGGGGCTACCGGGACCCGACGACCGGGAAGATCGAGGGCTTCGACATCGACCTGGTCAAGGCCATCGCCCGCGACCTGCTCGGCGGCGACGGGCCCGACAGGATCACCTACAAGACCATCCCGACCGACCAGCGCATCCCCGCCATCGAGAAGGGCGACGTGGACATGGTCGTGCGGACCATGACCATCGCCTGCGACCGCAAGGACAAGGTCGCCTTCTCCACGGCCTACTTCGAGGCGGGGCAGCAGCTGCTGGTGCCCAAGGAGAACACCCGCGTCAAGGGCTTCGACGCGAGTATGCGCGGCAAACGCGTGTGCTACGCCTCGGGTTCGACGGCGGAGACGATGATGGAGTCGGACGCGTACGAGGAACTGGGCGCCGAGCCCGTCGTCGTCCCCAACCAGCTCGACTGCCTGGTGCGTCTCCAGCTCGGCGAGGCCGACGCCACCGTCACCGACAGCGCCCTGGCCGCCGGGCAGGCGGCACAGGACCCGTCCGTCGAACTCATCGGCGAGCCGCAGACGATCGAGCCCTACGGCGTGGCGATGAACCTCGAGGACGAGGATCTGGTCCGCCGGGTCAACAAGGTGCTGGAGGACTACCGCGAGGACGGGTGGAAGTCCTCTTACGAGCGTTGGCTCGCCGACGACATCGTGGGTACGGAAGGGAAGAAGCCCGCACCGCCGAAACCGCTCTACCGTGACTGAACCGGTGCCGGACCGCGGGTCGCCGGCAGTGCCGGTCCGCGAGAGTGCACGTACGCGTCGAACAGCGAGGTGATCGATGGGGACCGCCGGGCCCGCCAAAGAGGTGATGAGCCGCGAGGAGGCCGACCGTGCGCTGGAACGTCTTGACGCCGAGCACGAGGCCGTCGAGTCCTCCCTGCTGGCGCTCCAGGACCACGCCGGGCGCAGGCTGCTGGAGGGCGCGCGGCTCACCGGGACGACCGCGCACCGCTGGGCGCGCGCCGAGTCCGCCATCACCTCGCTGTGGAACGGGTTCGAGGCCTACTCGCGCACGCTGGAGCAGGCCCGTGAGCTGCGGGCCCGCCGCCGCTGGCCGAGCCGCGACGACCTGGCGGAACTGACCCGCCTGCTGCGCGGCACGCTCACCGTCTCGGGGGGCGCCCTGGCCGGCACGCCGGGCGCGAGCCTGACGGAAACCCCGAAACTCGCCGAGGAAGTGACACTGGGCCGCCTCGTCGAGCGGATGAACGAGTGGTACGCGCAGGCCCTCGACGTGGTGGCCGCCGCCGACTCGGTGTGGTCGGCGCTGCCCGCCAGGATCGACCTGCTCGCCGCCGAACTCGGGCGCGTGCGCTCCCTGGCGCACTCGGTCGGCGTGCGCCCCGGAGAGCACCCGGCCGCCGACGACCTGGAGCGCACCACCGCCGAACTCGCCGCCCTGCGCGAGGAGGTCGTCACCGACCCGCTCGCCTTCTGGACATCCACCGGGGGCAGCGGCGCCCCCGGCGGTGGCCGCCCCGACACCACGCGCTACGACGACGCGGCCCGCACCCTGGAGGACGTACGGCGCGAGATCGACGCCGTGCTCGCCGTGCGGCAGGACGCCGAGACACGGCTGATGACCCTTCGCGACGTGCTCAGCCGCGCCGACCGGACCCTCGCCGAAGCACGCGCCGCGCGCGGCGAGGTGCTCGCGAAGATCGCCGCCTGGGACGTGCCCGCCGTCAGCGGCCCGCCCACCGCCCTCCAGGAGCAACTCGCCACCGCCGCGGAGCACCGCAGATACGCACGGTGGCACCGGCTCTCCCCGCTGCTGGAGAGCCTGGAGGAGCGCGCCGAGGAGGAACTGGAGCGGGCCCGCGCCGAACTGTCGGCCGTCACCGCACCGCTGGCGGTCCGCGCGGAACTGCGCGGGCGCCTGGACGCGTACAAGGCGAAGGTGGCGCAGAACGGCCTGGCCGAGGACCGCATCCTCATCGAGCGCTACGACGCGGCCCGTCGCATGCTGTGGAGCGCGCCCTGCGACCTGCGGGCCGCGGAGGATGCCGTACTGCGCTACCAGCGGGCCGCACAGGAGGCGCTGGCCCAGCGGCAGCAGGACGCCCGGCACACCGCGGGCGGAGCGATGAACATGGGGGCAGAGTGAGCGAGCAGTCGAGCGCGCCGCGGCGGCCGTGCCAACGGCCGCAGTGCGAGGGCGCCTACGAGGACATGGGCGGCGGGGAACTGTACTGCGACACCTGCGGGCTCGCGCCCGTGGTGGCGCCCGGCGGGGTACTGGGCTCGGCGCCGACGGGGATGACCAGCCCGGGGCGGGGCAGCCGCTCCTCGGGGTCGGCCCGCACAGGCTCCGCGCGGGCCTCCTCGCGCTCCCGCTCCTCCCGCCGCTCGGTCTCCGGGCGGCTCTCCCGCTCCCTGTCGGGCCGCTCGACCAGCCGCTCGGTGTCGGTACGCAGCGGTCGCTCCTCCACCGCCTCTACGGCCCGCGGCAGACTGGGCGCCGGGCTCGTCCAGGTCCCCGGCGTGCCGCGGCCCGACCCGGGCACCGTGGTGCTGGCCAACCCCGAGGTTCCCGAGCGCAAGCGTTTCTGCAGCAACGGCGAGTGCGGTGCGCCCGTCGGCCGCTCCCGCGGCGCGCGCTCGGGACGCACCGAGGGGTTCTGCACCCAGTGCGGCCACCCCTACTCGTTCGTGCCCAAGCTGGGCCCCGGCGACATCGTGCACGGCCAGTACGAGGTCGCCGGATGCCTGGCCCACGGCGGGCTCGGCTGGGTCTACCTCGCCGTGGACCGCGCCGTCTCCGACCGCTGGGTCGTCCTCAAGGGCCTGCTCGACACCGGCGACGAGGACGCCATGGCCGCCGCGATCGCCGAGCGGCGTTTCCTGGCGGAGATCGAACACTCCAACATCGTGCGCATCTACAACTTCGTCGAGCACCTCGACCAGCGCACCGGCAGCCTCGACGGCTACATCGTGATGGAGTACGTCGGCGGCAGTTCCCTCAAACAGATCGCCAACGCGCGCCGCACCCCGGGCGGGAAACGCGAACCGCTGCCCGTCGAAGTGGCCTGCGCCTACGGCATCGAGGCGCTGGAGGCCCTCGGCCACCTGCACAGCCGCAACCTGCTCTACTGCGACTTCAAGGTCGACAACGCCATCCAGCAGGGCGACCAGCTCAAGCTCATCGACCTGGGCGCCGTGCGCCGCATGGACGACGAGGACAGCGCCATCTACGGCACCGTCGGCTACCAGGCGCCCGAAGTCGCCGAAGAGGGCCCCTCGATCGCCTCCGACCTGTACACGGTGGCGCGCACCCTGGCCGTCCTCACCTTCGACTTCCAGGGCTACACCAACGTCTACGTCGACAGCCTGCCCGAGCCCGGCAACATCGAGGTCTTCCACAGGTACGAGTCCTTCTACCGTTTCCTGGTACGGGCCACCGACCCCGATCCGCAGCGCAGGTTCGCCTCGGCGGAGGAGATGTCCGAACAGCTGCTCGGCGTGCTCCGCGAGGTCGTGGCCGTCCAGTCGGGACGGCCCCGCCCCGCCCTCTCCACCCTCTTCGGCCCCGAACTCCGCGTCGTGGACACCGAACTGGTCACCGCGCAGCAGGGCGACGCCTCCTCGCTCGGAGCCCGCACCCGGGCGCGTGGCAGCGGGCGGCGCGGCGCACGGCCCGCGGCCGGCGGCGGGCCCGCCCAGGTGACGCTGCCCGCCCAGGCGGCGGCCCCCGCGGCCGAGAACGCCACGGCCCCCGCGGCGCCTTCGGGCTCCGCCGGGACCGCCCTCGCGGCCCCGGCCGCCGGGGGCGCCGAACCGGCCGGTGCGGGGACCGCCCCGGCCGGTGCCGCCCCGCGCAGCGCGCCCGCGCCGCTCTCCTCCTTCCCCGCGCCGGCGGCAGCCGCAGCCGGCGCGGCCGGGATCGCGCTGCGCCCCCTGGAGGCGGGCGCGACGGCGCTCGCGCTGCCCGTGCCGCGCGTCGACCCGGCCGACCCGAACGCCGGTTTCCTCGCGGGGCTGATGGCCTCGGCCCCCGCCGACCTGCTCACCGCGCTGGAAGCCGCCACCACCGACTCACCGGAGCTGCGGCTGCGCACCCTGCGCGCTCACCTCGAACTCGGTGCCGGGCCCCAAGGAGGGCCGGGCGCCGCTCTCGAGGCGCTGGGAGCGCTCGAAGCACGGCACGCCGACGACTGGCGGGTCGTGTGGTATCGCGGTGTGGCCTCCCTGGTGACCGGCGACCGGGAGGCCGCCGCCCTCTCCTTCGACGCCGTCTACGACGCCTTTCCCGGCGAACCCGCGCCCAAGCTGGCGCTCGGCGTCTGCGCGGAGGTCCTCGGCCAGTGGGACAACGCCGCCGAGTACTACCACCTGGTGTGGACCACCGACCCGGCGTACGTGAGCGCCGCCTTCGGGCTGGCGCGGGTACGGCTGGCCACCGGTGACCGGGACGGCGCCGTCCGCGTGCTGGAGTCGGTACCGGAGTCTTCCATCCACTTCACCGCGGCCCGCGTCGCGGCCGTCAGGGCGCGCCTGCGGCAGCGTTCGCCGCACGAGCCGCTGCTCGACGACCTGGAGGCAGCCGCACGGCAGGTCGCCGCCCTGGAGGACGTCGGACTGGACGCCGTCCGCCGGCACGAGCTGACCTGCGAGGTACTCGGCTGCGCGCTCGACTGGCTGTTGTGCCAGGCTGGTGCCGCCCGGGGGACGGTCTCCGGGCCCGCGCCTGCGGGTGCGCCGGGCTCACCTCCCGGCGCCGGGGTACGGCTGTTGGACAGTCCGCTCACCGAGGAGGGGCTGCGCTTCGGCCTGGAGCGCTCCTACCGGCTGCTCGCCCGGCACGCGCAGACCGGAACCGAGAGGATCGAACTGGTGGAACGCGCCAACCGTTTCCGCCCCCGGACGTGGGTGTGACCATGCCTCAGCTCGACCAACTGTCCGCCTGCCCGAGCTGCGCGGAGCCGCTCGAGGAGGGTGACCGTTTCTGCGGCGCCTGCGGCGCCGACCTGGAAGCCGCCGCCCGCGACCTCGCCGCCGGCGTACAGGCCGCCGCGCCGGGGCGCACGCCCACGCTCCCCGACGGCCTGCCGACGGTGCCCCCGCCAGGACAGGGCCACGCCTCCGCTCCGCCGCCCGTTCAAGGGCATGCGTCCGTCCCGCCGCCTCCGCCGCCTGGCCGGGGCCACCCGTCCGCGCCGCCGGTCCAGGGGCACGCGCCCGTCCCGCCGCCTCCGTCCGCTCCGCCCGCACCACCCGCCCAGCCGGGTGCCGCCGCCGGTCCGGCCCCGCAACAGCCGGCGGCCGAC
>NZ_JASKYT010000020.1:0-37385 GCF_041028275.1 Streptomyces sp. PU-14G | reverse complement strand
CCTCCGCGGTGAGCTCCAAGTACCCCGACGCGCTGCGCGACGAGGTCGCCGGCAAGGGGGGGTGCTGCCGTCGACGTGGTGGCCGACAACGACGGCGTCCACGAGTCCGTCGCCCTCGGCTTCCCGCCCTCGGCACAGGATGCCATCAAGGACTGCTCTCCCTCCTGGTCCGCAACGCGAAGCCTCAGCAGGAGGAGTCTGCGGTCACACCGGAGGCCACCAGCYGTCACAGGTGGCGATGCGGCCCGCCTCTTTGTGTGCGGGCCGCACGGGCGCCTGCCGACCGCCGTCGTGCAGGGCTCAGACACCCTTGTCGGGGGCGCGCGGCGATGCGATGGCGCCACGGCGCACCACCCCAAACACCCAGACGGGTACCCCGAATGGCGCCTTTCCTCCTTGCGATGGCGCCACAATGGCGAGAGTATGGCGTCATGTCCTTCGGTAACGAGACCGGCAACGCAGCAGCCGTCCGGACGAGCGGTGAAGCTTCCCTCGCCGTCGCACCGCCCGCGCCGGACAGCCCCACCGAGCCCCTCTGGACTCCACCGCAACGCTCAAGAAGCCGCCCTTTCGATCCGCCTGCCGAGCTCGGCGCGCTGCGTGCCCGACGCCCCCTCATCCGGGTACGGCTAGCCGACGGCAACCCATGCTGGCTCGCCTCCGGGTACCGAACGGTCCGGGCCGTGCTCTCCGACCGGCGCTTCAGCTCGCGCTACGAGCTGCTGCGGCTCCCTCAGCTCGCGTCCTCGGCCACCCCGCTCTCCCCGGCGACCATGGGCGACCTGACGGGCATCGACCCACCCGACCACACCCGGTATCGGCGGCTGCTCGCCGGGAAGTTCACCGTCCGCCGGATGCGGACGCTGACCGCCCGCGCCGAGGAGATCACCACCGAGCACCTGGACATCATGGAACGACGAGGGGGGCCGGTCGACCTCGTGACCGCGTTCGCCCAGCCCGTTCCGATACTGATGATCTGCGAACTGCTGGGCGTACCGCACTCCGCGCGCGACGCTTTCCGGCGCCATGCCGCCCTGCTGGCCGCGGAAGGAGCGGACCTCGACGACCAGAGGGCCGCGCTGGACGCCCTCAACAGCCTCATCGCCGACCTGCTGGCCGCCAAGCGCACTCACCCCACCGACGATCTGCTGAGCGACCTGCTCACGGGCACCGATCTGTCCGGTGAGGAACTGGCGGGCATCGGCGGCTTCCTGCTCGCCGCCGGTCTCCACACCACGTCCGCGATGCTCGGCCTGGGCACCTTCGCTTTGCTCAGCCATCCCGCGCAGGCTGCCGCCCTGCGTGCGGACCCCGGGCTCAGCGACAGCGCGGTCGACGAGCTGCTGCGCTACCTGTCCATCGCTCACACGGCCGCCCGCTCAGCCCTGGAGGACGTGGAAGTGGACGGCCAGGTCATCAGGGCCGGCGAGACGGTTCTGCTCTCAGTCGAGGCCGCCAACCGCGACCCGCTCCGCTTCGACCGGCCCGACACACTCGACATCCGCCGCAAGCCCGTGGGGCACCTGGCGTTCGGACACGGGATCCATCAATGCCTGGGGCAGCAACTGGCACGCGTGGAACTGGGCGTCGCTTACTCGGGGCTGCTGTCCCGCTTCCCCACGCTGCGGCTGGCGGTGCCCCCCAAGGACGTACCGCTGCGCGTCAGCCTCGACCTCTACGGAGTGCGCGAACTGCCCGTCACCTGGCAGTGAGGCCGGCCGGACGAGAAGAGAAGGAGAGGAAGCGCATGGAGATCTCGCCAGGCAACCGGACGGCAGTCGGACAGTGGAAGGCGGTGGTGGACCGCGAGCGCTGCGTGGGCGCCGGCGTGTGCGCGCTCACCGCCCCGTTGCTGTTCGACCAGGACCCGAAGGACGGCCGGGTCGTTCTGCTGGAACCCCGCACCGCCGCCCATGGACGACAAGCCGCCGAGGACGCGGCGGAAGGCTGCCCCTCGGGAGCCGTCACGGTCGAGAGCCAAGGTGGCCTCGGTGACGAGGACGACGAGGACGACGAGCGGGGCGGTGCTCGGGAACATCCCCGCGCCGCCCCTCCGCGCGACCTGGGGCACGGGGAGCATGAGGGGAGTCCGTGAGATCACGGGGCCGGGACCGGCCCCGGTAACCGACGCGGATGGAGGCGTCGGCGGCGGTTACCGGAGCGTGCAAGCGTGCGAGCGTGCAAGCCCGTGAGGCTGTGAGGCTGTGAGGTTTGCGGGTCGGCGACTCGGTTACAAGGATGATCACGTGCTTGGGAGGTCAGGCACATCCGCGGGAGGCGGCCGTAGACGGCGCTTCCGGGTGTGCTGCCCGTGTCGCAGTCTCCCGCGGTTGGTCCCCGTGTCAGCGACACCGCAAGGAGACAGCCCTGATGTCTGCCGTTCGGTACCGGCCTCAGCGAAACCGCCACAGCCACAACGACGCCCCGGACACCACCGCGGACTTCCGGCGCCTGGCAGCCCTTCCCGAGGGGCCCGAGCGTGAGGAGTTGTCCGGTCGGCTGGTGGAGGCGTGGTTGCCGATGGCTCGCAGGCTGGCCGCCAAGTACCGCAACCGGGGCGAGAACATCGAGGATCTGGAGCAGGTCGCCGCCCTCGGCCTGGTCAAAGCCGTCAACCGGTACGACCCCGTGCACGGCACCCCGTTCGTGCCGTACGCGGTCCCCACCATCACCGGAGAGATCCGCCGCCACTTCCGCGACCGGACCTGGGACGTGCACGTGCCGCGCCGCGTCCAGGAGATGCGCAACAAGGTCCGTACCGCTGTCCGTGAACTGGACACGGGCGCCGGTGAGAGCATGCCGCCTGTGGCGCGGCTGGCCGAGCACACCGGTCTGACCGAGGGAGAGGTGGCCACCGCTTTGGAGGCCATGGACAGCTTCCGCAGCCTTTCGCTGGACGCGGCCACCGCCGGCTCCGACGACGGGTTCTCCCTGATCGACACGCTCGGCCGCGAGGACGCCGAATACGACACGGTCGTGGCCAGGGAGGCCGTCAAACCGTGCCTGCGCTCCCTTCCCGAGCGGGAGCGCAAGGTGCTCTACCTGCGGTTCTTCCGCGACATGACCCAGTCTCGGATCGGCAAGGAACTCGGCATCTCGCAGATGCACGTCTCTCGTCTGCTCTCCCGAAGCTGCGACCGCGTTCGTCGCCAGGTGGAACACGGACGCCCCGCCGCACGTCCCCACGCTGCCTGACCCCCGGTATCGGCCGACCCACCGCTACTCCACACCACCCGGCAAGGAAGGAAGCTCCCCGATGCTGCTGGCCCACCCCGCCGTACTGCGTGACCTGATCGAGCAGTACGAGACCCTCAGCCTCCTGCACGCCGACGAAGGTTCGCCCGACGTCCAGCAGCGGATGAACGACGTCAGCTACACCCTGTGCGTGTCCACCGGCACCCGCGACGTCGACGCCGCTTTGATCGCCGCTCGCCACCGGCTGCCGGGCGCCCGCGCCGCGGACGACTCCCTCCTCACCCAGCCGGGCGAGACCACCGAAGTCGGCGGTACGTCCGCACTGCCGGAGCCTGCGGCCTGATGCGCGGCTGGATACGCAGGCCTTGGGTGCTGCTGCGTGCGATGACCGTCCGGGTGATCCGCTGAGGACGGCTGTCCTCGTCCAGGCCTCCTGAGCCTGAGCCGGCAAGACGCGCGTAGGCTGTCACGAGAGGGCTTTGGGGACCCTCCCCGCGGTGGGGGACGGTTCGGGCGGTGTCGCGGAGCCTGGTGCTGTGGTCCTGAGGGCTCCTCTCCAGAGGGTCCTTCTCCGACACGGTGCCAGGCGTCCGGCGCGCGGACCAGCCCGCTGCTCACCGCCCCGGGTAGGCGGCCGGGTCGGTGGAGACGTCGGCGGCGTCGGGCACCGGCGGGGTCCGGAGTCAGGTGGCCGTGTCCCGCCCGTCGCCAGGGGAGTCGCACAGGGCGTGGTCGACGAGGTCACTGGCGGCTCGCTCCTGTCGGAGCGCGTTGCCGGGCGAGTCGTTCAGGGCCGTGGACATGGACACCGTGACGCTGCGGCTGCCGTCCCCGGTGACCCCGTTCAGGGTGATGTATCCGCCGTCGCCTCCTTCGTGTCCCCAGTAGCTGCCGCCGCAGGACAGGGGCCGGTTGACCAGACCGAGTCCGTAGCGCCCGTGGGGCCAGAACGTGCGCATCTCCTCGTTGACCGGGACGGCCTTCTGCATCTCGGCCAACCTTTTCCGGGGCAGCAGTTGGCCGCCGAGCAGGCCTTGGAAGAAGCGGTTGACATCCGCGGTGGTGGAGACGTAGTTGCCGGGGCTCGGGAGGACCACCCTGGTGACGTCGACGCGTTCGCCCGAGGGGAAGACCTGGTAGCCGTTGGCGTGCGGGCTGCGGAGTGTGGAAGCGCCACTGCCCGGTAGGTAGGTGTGGTCCATGCCGAGCGGCTCCAGGACCCGGTCCTCGACCTCCTGGTGCCAAGGTCGCGCTGTGACCTTCTCGATGACCATGTCGAGCAGGACGTAGCCGGTGTTGGAGTAGCTCCACCCGCTGCCGGGCGGGAAGTCCGGGTGGTGCCTCATCGCCCGCGCGACGATCTGTTCGGGGGTGTAGGTGTCGTACCGGCGCTCGTGGTACTCCTGCGGGGTGGTGTACCCAGGAAGATCGTCGTCGTGGATGCCGCTGGTGTGCTGGAGGAGTTGCCGGATGGTGATCCGGCGTCCGTCGTTGCCCTTTCCGTCCACCAAGCCGGGCAACCAGCGGTCCACTGTGTCGTCGAGTGCCAGCTTCTCCTCGTCGACCAGTTGCAGGATCACGGTGGCCACAAGGGCCTTGCCCGTGCTGGCCATGCGGAAGTAGCCGTCGCGGGGCACCGGCCGGTGCGTGCCCGCTTCGGCGACGCCGCTGGTGGCGATCAGGCCGGGGCCAGGGCCGGTGGTCACCCGTGCCTGGACGCCGGTGACACCCAGCGCCCGTATGGCGTCGGTGTCCCGGCGCAGATCGGCTTGTCGGTACGCGGGCGAGGCCGCTTCGTGCGCGTCGCCCGGCAACTGGACGGCGAGGGCCGCACCGACGGTGACGAGAGGGACCGCGGCTGCCCACCATCTTCTGCCGATACGGCGATGCCCGTCGGGCTGGCCGAGTGGGGGAGTGTGCGAGGGGCGCCGTGCGGCGGCCGGGCCTGTGGGTCTCATGCCGCTCACGTTAGGGAGGTCATCGGGTGCGGCTCGCTACCGCGGACACCCGAACGGAAGGTACAGCTACCTGTAGTGCGGCAGGGCCGAGTGGTACCTAGAGTGCATCGCGTGGGGCGCCCCCCCACCCTGCGGGACGACAAAGGGAAAGCGAACAAGTGCCTGGCGTACTCGGCGCGGCCCGCGCATGGTGGCTCGAAACCTGGCGCGGCGGGCGTTACCTGCTCGGCACCTTGACGGCCGCGGCAGTGACGCTCGCCGCGGCCCCATTCCTGTGCAGGCCGGCGCTGGCACAACTCTGGGCGGAACACCACCGCCGGCGCGCCGGAGCGTTGTTGGGGCAGCCGGTCGAGCCGCACCCCCGCACCGCCCGCCGCAACCTCGCGTGGTGCGTGACGCAGATTCTCGCCGGTCTGCCGGCGGGCGCCGTCGCGCTGCTGTGCGCGGGCACCCTCTCGCTCACTCCCGTCATCACGACGTTGTGGTGGGCCTTTCCCACGGCCCCGTGGCTGCCCGTGATCAGCGTTCCCCTCACCGGCTGGGGCACCGCCCTGTCGCTCGGCCTGCTGAATCTGGTGCTCCTCGCGGCACTGGCGGCCCTCGTCCTCCCGTTGCTCGCCCGAGCGCACGCCCGGTGCTGCCTCGCGGTCCTAGCGCCCTCGCTCGCGGAGCAACTCGTCGAACGAGTCACCGAACTCACCCGGACACGTACAGACGTCCTGCAAGCACACAGCGCAGAACTCCGCCGGATCGAACGAGACCTGCACGACGGCACCCAGGCCCGGCTCGTCGCCATCGCGATGCGGCTCGCCGTGGCCGGCGAAAGCCTCTCCGACGGCCCCGAGACGGCCGCCACTCTGGTGCGGCAGGCCCACGCCGAGACCGAGGACGCGATGACGGAACTGCGGTCCGTCATCCGCACCATCTACCCCCCGGTGCTGGCTGACCAAGGCCTGGCCGGCGCGGTCAGCACCCTGGCCACCAGGGCCGGGGTGCCGACCCGCATCGATGTCGGCCCGCTCGGTGACATCCCCGCGGCGGTCGAGGCGGTCGCCTACTTCGCCGTCACCGAGGCACTGGCCAACATCGCCCGCCACAGCCGGGCCTCCAACGCCTCGGTGCGCCTCACCCGCAGCGGTCCGCTGCTCTGCGCGAAGATCACGGACGACGGAACCGGGGGAGCGGACGCCGCCCGTGGCTCCGGCCTGGACGGAATGCGCCGCCGCGCCGCTGCCCTGGACGGCACCATGGATATCAGCAGCCCGCCGGGCGGGCCGACCGTCATCACCGTGGAGTTGCCGTGCGCGTAGTGCTCGCCGAGGACAACGTCCTGCTCTCGTCCGGGCTCAAGCTCCTGCTCAACTCCCAGGGCTTCGAGGTCGCGGCGATCGCGGCCGACGCCTGCGCCTTCCTCGCCGCCGTCGAGACCCACCGGCCGGACGTCACCATCGTGGACGTACGGCTCCCCCCTTCCTTCCGCGACGAGGGCATCCGGGCCGCGGCCCAGGCCCGCCGCGACCACCCCGGACTGCCCGTCCTGGTCCTGTCGCAGTACGTGGAGCAGGAGTACGCGGGCCGCCTCCTCGCCGACACCCGGGGCGGTATCGGGTACCTGCTCAAAGACCGGGTGAGCCGCATAGCTGAATTCACCGATGCGCTGCGCCGTGTGGCCGGTGGCGGTACCGCCATGGACCCCGAGGTCATCGCCCAACTCCTCGCTCGCGGCGGCGATCCCGTCGAGGCACTGACCGCGCGCGAGCGTGAGGTCCTCGCGTTGATGGCCGAGGGCCACGACAACGCGGGCATCGCCCGACGGCTCGTCATCACCGACAACGCCGTCCACAAGCACATCGGCAACGTCTTCCTCAAACTGGGCCTGTCAGCCGGCGACAGCGGCCACCGCCGTGTCCGCGCCGTCCTGGCCTACCTCCGCCGCTACGGCGGTAACGCGCCCGATGCGACGACACCGCACCACTGACGCGAACAGTGCTGCTTCCCGTGCAACGGTTGTGCCGGCAGGCGCCGACATCGTCGGCGTCAGCGCCCGACCCGAGGGCGACGGCCTCAGGCATGCCCGGTGTCCAGCACGACCCACCGGGAGCCAGACGGTCAACACGCTCAGCCCGGGTGGCGGGCCGCGGCACTGTCACGTCCAGCCACCCGGCTTGACGCCGCGCTGCGGGCTACGCGCTCAAGTCACCGCGCGTACCGCTGCTCCCGCGGACGAGAAGCCGGTGCGGGACAGTGATCCGGCGGGCCGGCAGGCCCGGTCGATGAGCACGGTTCAGCCCCGGTCCTTGGCGCCGTCGATGAGCAGTTCCGCGATCTCGCCGAAGTAGGGGGAGCGGACCTCCGGGACGGCGAGGCCGATGAGGCCGGTGCGGCCTTGGCGCAGGACGCGTGCCGCGAGGGTGGGGCGGTACTGGGTTCGTCGATCACACGGAGCACGCGTTCGCGGGTGGCCGGGGCGACCGAGGGTGCGTTGTCGACGGTGTTCGAGACCGTACGGACGGACACCGCCGCCCGTTCTACTCCGGGTACGGAGCCGGGCCCGAGCGCGTCGAGCGGGCAGCTCGGACAAGAGACCACCATGGACGGCCCCCCGCCGTCCCGCCTTTCCACCGTCCCGCCGCCCATGGACCGCCGTCGGCCGAATCGGGCCACATGGGCGGCAGGGGCAAGGGCTGCACCAAGGGTTGACCCCGCCGTTGCCGCCTTCTACGGTGACCGCACCGGCATACGTATTCACATCTGCGGTGGGGAATTCTGACGTGGCCGCGCGCAAGTCCGGCCGAATACCAACGGGAGGTCTCGTGACTGCGACCGCTACGGCCGCCGCCGCCGACCCAGGCGGCACGGCTCAGGCGGCGCCGGCCGAGGTCCGCAAGGCCGTCTGGGCCGGTGGAATCGGCACAGAGCGGCGGCGAGGCCGCGCAGACCCCGCTTCGCGACGCATTGCTGTCGCAGTGGCGCGGAATCCTGGTCTTCTGCGGCGCCTCGATCACCCTGGCCGTGCTGACGTACGGCTGGGTGACCTACCTGCCGCAATACCTGAGCGGCACGCTGAGAATCCCGCAGAGCGAGGCGTTCCTGTCCAACGTGATCTCGATTGCCGTGCTGGTGCCCCTGCTGCCACTGGCCGGAGCGCTCGGCCCTGTGGGGCTTCCTCGCCGCGCTGGCGGTGTTCTCGCTCTTCGTGATCCTCCGCTTCATGCGAGAGACCTACCGCAGCGCACTGTCCGACGACGAATACGCCGAGACCGACTGAACAAGGAGCGACATGTCCCAGCAGCCCACGTTGAACATGGCCGGCACCGAGTGGCACAACATCGCGGACTTCGTGGAGCGCTCGACGTACCGCATCTGGAACGAGCGCGAAGTGGACCTCGTCGCGCGGACCTACACCCCGCAGACCATCACGCACATGGACTCCGGTGACCTGGTCGGAGCGGCCCATGTCGTCGAGGACACCGCGCGCGCACTGGCCGCACGCGAGGGTTTCCGGGGGCTCATCGACGAGACGATCTGGACAGGCAACGACCGCGACGGCTACCGCACGTCGATGCGGTGGACGTGGACGGCGCGCAACGCCGGTGATCCCGTGTTCGGCGGACCGATCGGGCGCTGGATCCGGGTCAGCGCGACGGCCAACTGCGTGGTCATGGGGGAGCACTACGTCGAGGAGTGGAAGGGCTGGAACCCCGGAGCCCGCGCGGCCCAGCTGGGCATCGACCTGGACACCGCGGCCCAGCTGTGGGACCAGGCCTCAGCGGGCGAGCAGCAACCCGAAGGCAAGCCCGCCGCGGACTTCGGAGTGCGGGTCCCCGCCATCCCGGAGCGTGTGGACGGCGCCGGAGAACTGGTGCAGGAGCACCTGACAACTCTGTTCGGCAAGGGAGACGCCGACCGCGTCTTCCACGCCTACAGCAACGACGCACACCTCTCGGTCGGCACGTCGCGGACCTACCATCACCTTGCCGGCATCAAGAACTACGTGGACGACTGGTTGCGCCTGGTGCCGGAGCGGGAGTTCCGCATCGACGAGCTGTACTGGCTCGAGGACTTCAACCTCGACCGGGTCGCCGTCCGCTGGAATCTCGCCGGCGTGGTACCGACTGCCGACGGCGAGCGCGAGGTGTCCGTCATGGGCATCAACCACGTGCACGTCCACGGAGGGAAAATCGTCGCTGAGTTCGCCGAGTTCGACGAGCTGTCGCTGTACCGGCAGATCACCGGCCGGTGAAGCAGGCGTACGGGGCGCGGCCACGTGTGGGCCGCGCCCCGTTGCTCGCCGTCCCGCCTTCGTCTTGTGGCAGGTCCGTAGCGGTAGGGCCTGGCGCGCATGCGTATGCACGCGGCCCTGCTGGTGCCGCGCCCTGCTGGCGCCACGCGCGACTGGCGCCACGGCGCGACTGGTGACGGCACCGCGTCGGCTCAGCATGCCGCAGCCCGGCGCGTCCTCCCGTCCTGGCCGTGTCAGGCACCCGGGGCGGCGGCGTGCGTTCTCCGCAGCACCAGTTGCGCCGGGAACACGACGCGCTCGGCGTCCCCCTTGCCTCCCTGTGCGATGCGCTGGACCAGCAGCCGGGCCGCGGTACGGGCCATCTCGTGCATGTCGTGGCGGACGGTGCTGAGCTGAAAGCTTTCCCAGCCGGCCATCGGAATGTCGTCGAAACCGAAGAGCGTCAGCTCGTCAGGCACCTTGACCTGCGCCGCCAGAGCCGCGTTGAGCGCCCCGATGGCGACCACGTCGTTGCCGCACAGCACGGCGGTGGGGCGTGGCCGCAGTGTCAGCAGTTCTCCCAACCCGGCATAGCCGGTGGCGAACTCGAAGGGGCCGCGGACCGCGGCGTCCTCGGAAAGTCCGACCCCGGCCTCCGCCAGAGCGAGGCGGAACCCCATCTCCCGTTCCTGCCCCGTCGTGGTGTTGCGCGGACCGAAGATCCCGGCGATGTGGCGGTGGCCGAGCGCGACGAGTTCGCGCGCCACCAGCCTGCCACCCTCCGCGTTGTCCACCACCGCGACCGGAGGGCCGGCCATGCCGGTCTCCCGGTTGAGGAAGACGAACGGGAGGCCCCGACGAGTGAGTTCGGCGGGCAGGGCGGAATCGGTCGTCGCCGTCGTCAGTACCACGCCATCGACCGACTGACCCAGCAGACGCTCGGTGGCCACAGCGTCCTCGGACCGCTCGGTGAAGAGCATCATGCGGTAGCCGCAGCGCTCCAGCTCGTCGTGGAGCGGTGCGACCAAGTGGGGGTAGAACGGGTTGGTCAGGTCGGTGACGACGACGCCGACCCGCCGCGTGGCGCGGGTGGACAGGCTGCGGCCCGTCTCGCTCGGCACGTAGTTCAGCGCCTCCGCCGCCTGCCGTACGCGCTGCCGCGTCTCCTCGGAGACCCGGGGGTCGCCCCGCAGCGCTCGCGACACCGTCGGTTGCGACACACCGGCCAGCCGTGCGACGTCAATGCTGGTGATCGCCACCGCCGTGCCTCCTGGATCTCTGCGACTTCGACTGCTCAGCATACGTCGCAACACCAAGGCGGCCGGCGCGGGGACGGCGCATCCAGCGGCGAACGGCCAGCCCACGCGATCGCGCCGTACATACGTAGGCCCGGGCCGCGGCGGGCGCGGTCGACGGCCTCGGCACCGGAAGTCCCGAGGTGAGCGCTCTCGCCGCGGGGAGGCTTGGCAGGATGAGTTCCTCACCCAGGGTGGACGAATGGTGCGACACGGGCGTCGAGCCATACCAGGCTCGCCCAGGCCAGTGCTGTCACCGTGACGGACGCGGCCGCGAGCGGTGCCACGGCCCGGGTGACCCTTCCAGCCCGGCGACGCACCAGGTAACCGGTCAGCCCCCAGGCCGCCAGCGTGACCGCGGGGACCCCGAACAGCATGATCGGCAGTTCCACGTACAGCAGGCTCCAGTCCCGTTCGCCTTCGAAGCTGCCGCGCAAACCGGGCTCGGCACCGCGTATCCACACACCGAACCCGACTGCCGCGGTGAGGACTGCCACCAGACAGCCGACGGCGCCGGTCGGCTCGAGTCGTTTGCCCATGACCACTACGGACGCTTCCCCGGCCGTTCGAGTTCCGGGAAGCTCGCGAACGCGCCGACATCACGGCATGCGCCTGCCGTCGCCCCGGTGGGACGAGGAACCCGCAGGCGCTGTGTGTCCGCAGGCGCTGTGTGTCCGCATGCCGGGACGGTGCCTGCGCCAGGAATGGCGGAGTGGCGACCTCGGGTTACCCCGGTGCGCAAGGCAAACGTGGTGGAGAGGAAACCGATCGATGACGCAGTCGAGGGAACAGCCGCGGCAGGCGGCCGGGGAGCCCGCGCCGGGGCGGCCGGGCGGAGAGGCGACCCGACCGGTCCGGCGGACGGGCCGACAGCTGGTGGCGGCCTCCATCGGCAACGGTGTCGAGTGGTACGACTGGTTCGCGTACTCGTTTCTCGCCACCTACATCGCGGACGAGATCTTTCCCAAGGGGACGGGCAATTCGCTCGTGCCGTTGCTGTCCACCTTCGCGGTCTTCGCCGTCGGCTTCTTCATGCGGCCAGTGGGCGGGCTGCTTCTCGGCGCTGTGGCCGACCGGATCGGGCGGCGGGCTGCGCTGACCTTGACGATCCTTCTCATGGGCGGAAGCAGCCTGCTCGTCGCGATCACCCCGACCTATGCCGTCGCCGGGGTGTTCGGGCCTGTGGTGCTCGTGGCCGCCCGCCTCGTTCAAGGGCTCTCCGTCGGCGGGGAGTTCGCCGCTTCGACGACCTTCCTGGTGGAGTCGGCCGGGCCGGGGCGGCGCGGGCTGTTCTCCAGCTTCCAGTACGTGTCGACGACGGCGGGCCAGCTGGCTGCGTCCGGTGTCGCCGCGCTGTTCGTCTCCACTCTGGACGACGGACAGATGCACCAGTGGGGTTGGCGGGCCCCGTTCGTGGTCGGGGCGCTGCTGAGCCTGGTCGGCTTCTGGGTACGGCGCGGGGCGCAGGAGACCCGGAGCGAGAAGCACGCCGACGGGCCGCGTCCCGGGCTGTTCGACGCGCTGCGCAGCCACCCCCGCGCCTCACTGCTGATCGTCGGTATCACGGCCGGTGGGACGATCGCCTACTACGTGTGGACGTCGTATCTGCCGACGTACGCACAGGTCAACGCCGGTCTCGACAAGGGGGACGCGCTCGTCGCCGGCACGATCTCGCTGGTGTTCTTCATGCTGCTCCAGCCGTTGGGCGGGATGCTGTCGGACCGGGTGGGCCGCAAGCCGCTGCTGCTGGTCTTCGCGGTCGGGTTCGCGGTGCTGTGCGTTCCGTTGCTGCACGCGGTCGGTGACTCCTTCATCTCGCTGCTGCTGGTGCAGTGCGCGGGCATGGTGCTGCTCACCGGTTACACGGCCATCGCCGCGGCGGTGAACGCCGAGATCTTCCCGGCACGGGTGCGTGCCGCGGGCATCGGCTTTCCCTACTCACTGGCGGTGGCGCTCTTCGGCGGCACCGCGCCCTACATGGGCACCCTCTTCGAGGAGCTGGAGATGCCGGACGCCTTCCCGTGGTATGTGACGGTGCTGTGCCTGCTGTCCGCGCTCGTGTATGTGCGGCTGCCGGAGCGGGCCAAGGACGAACTGGAGCGGTGAGACGGCGAGCGGCGCGTGCCCGGACGGGAGCGAGCAGCAAGCGACGCGCGCACTTCATGGAAGACGGGCCGGCCTCTATGGTGGGCCGATGACGTCGATCAAGCGGTTCCAAATCACTTTCGACTGCGCGGATCCCGAGCGCGTAGCTCGTTTCTGGTGCGAGGTATTGGGGTATGTCGTACCGCCGCCGCCGGAGGGGTTTGCCACGTGGGGCGCTTTCGATCGTTCGTTGCCGCCTGAGCGCCAGGGCTCGGATTTCGCCTGCGTTGATCCCTCGGGTGCCGGCCCGCGGCTGTACTTCCAGCGCGTGCCCGAAGGGAAGGTGGTCAAGAACCGGCTGCACATCGACGTGCGGGTCGGCACGGGGCTCGTCGGTGAGGAACGCGTTGCCGCGCTGGAGGCCGAGTGCGCGCGGCTTGTCGCGCTCGGCGCCGTACGCGAGCGTCTCCTGGTTGCCGACGGCTTCGACGAGTCGTGCCTCGTGATGCGGGACGTCGAGGGCAACGAGTTCTGCCTCGACTGAGTGACCCGGAACGGGGCGCCTTCGTGCGCCGACCGCTTCGGTTCACCGACACGAGGGGTGCCGTCCCGTCGGTCGGTCCGGCTCGTTGCCTGACGCCACTGGACGGCATCCTCGATCCCGGCCGTCCCTGAGGGGAGGGCCGCACCCGGGCGCCCTCCCGGGCGCCCTCCCGGCGGCAGGCGCGTCGCATGCCGCCCGGGCCAGGCACCCGTCAGAGACCCCGAGCGTCTGCCTCCGTCAGGTGTCTGCCCGCCGTCAGAGGTGCGCCAGGAGGGCGTGCAGTGCGGGGTTGTCGTTGCTGCGTCGCCATACGAGGTTCAGCTCGACCGGCGCGGGCGCGGCCAATGCGACGGGGCGGAAGACGACACCGGGAAAGCGCATCTGGGCGGCTGCCTCGGGGACGAGCGCGACGCCCCAGCCGGCGTTGACCATCGCCAGGATGCTGTGCACCTGTGTGAGGTACTGGGTGAACTCGGGCGCGATGCCCGCCGCGCGGAAGACGCTGATGAGCAGCTCGTGAAAGTAGCGCGCTTCGACAGGCGCGTACATCAGCAGCTCCTGGCCGTCGAAGTCGGTGATGTGCGGGTCTTCGTGCCGCTCGGCCAACCGGTGCCCCGCGGGAAGGGCGGCCAGCAGCACCTCACGGGCCGCGGGACGGGAGACGAGGCCGGTGCCGACGGCGGCCGGCCGGACCATGCCGAGGTCGAGGGCGCCCTCGGCGATGGCCTCCAACTGGTCGCGGGTGACCATCTCGCGCAGCACGATGTCCGCCTCCGGAATGGCGCCACGCGCCGTTTCCAGAAGCTGGCCCAGGCTCGAATAGGCGCTGGCGGCGGTGAAGCCGATGGCGACCGCACCGGCCTCGCCCGCGGAGACCTTGCGGACGGTGAGGGTCGCGTCGTGCGCCTGGCGCAGGATGCGGCGGGCCTCGTTGAGGAAAGCACGCCCTGCGGGGGTCAGCCGGACGGAGCGCTTCGTGCGGTCCAGGAGCTCCACCCGCAGTTCGGCCTCCAGAAGTTGGATCTGCCGGCTCAGCGGCGGCTGCGTCATCCGGAGCCGCTCGGCGGCCCGCGTGAAGTGCAGCTCCTCCGCCACGGCGACAAAGCCGGACAGTTGCGCGAGCGTGAACATCGATACTCTCCGGGTATTCGTGTATCCAAAAGTTATGTTGGACGTGGATCAGTCACGAACCCTAGCGTCGGAGGACGTCACCGGCGCAACCCGCCGACAGCCCGTGACCGCCGCCCTGCTGTGTGCAGACCACGCGACTCCACTTCCGCGGGCCGGAGGGGGCTCCCGCGTAGTGGTCCGCACCTCGGGGGCAGGTTCCCTCGGACTCGCTTTCTGTTGACATCTGGAGCAATGCGTCTATGTCCTCCTTCTCTCCCGGCGAACTCGGCCGTCGTGTCGGGAACGGGCTGTTGTCGTTTCCCGTGACGCACTTCGCCGCGGACCTGTCCTTCGACGAAGACGCCTACCGGGACAACATCGCCCGTCTCGGCACGTACGAGGTCGGAGGCCTCTTCGCCGCCGGTGGAACCGGTGAGTTCTTCTCGCTCACTCCGGCCGAGGTCGAGCAGGTCGTCGCCGCCGCCGTGCGGAGCGCGCCCGAGGGGACGCCGATCCTCGCGCCCGCCGGCTACGGCACCCGCACCGCCTGCGAACTCGCCCTCGCCGCCGAACGTGTGGGAGCCGACGGGATTCTGCTCTTCCCGCCGTACCTCACCGAGGCCTCCCAGGAGGGGCTGGCCGCGCACGTCGAAGCCGTCTGCCGGGCCACCTCGCTGGGTGTCATCGTCTACGGACGCGCCAACGGCGTGTACGCGGCCGAGACTCTCGCCCGGATCGCCGAGACGTGCCCCAACCTGGTCGGCTACAAGGACGGCATCGGCGACATCGACGCCATCACGCGGATCCACACCCGCCTCGGCGACCGCCTCACCTACGTCGGGGGGCTGCCCACCGCCGAGATGTTCGCGCTGCCGTACCTCGAACTCGGCGTCACCACCTACTCGTCGGCCGTCTTCAACTTCCTCCCGGAACTCGCTCTCGCCTTCTACGGCGCCGTCAGGGAGCACCGCCGCTAGGACGTCGCGCGGATGCTGGGCGGCTTCTTCCTGCCGTACACGGAGATCCGCAACCGGCGGCCCGGCTACGCGGTGAGCATCGTCAAGGCGGGCATGACCGCCACCGGACACGCCGCAGGGCCGGTGCGCCCACCGCTCACCGACCTCACCGCGGGGGAGCTCGCCGAGCTCACCGCACTGGTCGAGCGGCAGCCCGCCGCCCGCGTCTGACTCCCGGCCCCCTCACTCTTCCCGCCCGCGAGAAAGGACCCCCAGTGCCCGCAGCAGAAACGAACGCCACATCCCGAGCCGTACTGCGAGGTGCGATGTTCCTCGGAGCGGAACGCGTCACCGGCGGTGGCGCGGAGGTCCGCTCCGTGCGTCCGGACACCGGCGAGCCGCTCGACCCGGCCTACCGCTACGGGGACGCGGCGGACGTCGACCGCGCCTGCCGACTCGCCGAGGAGGCCTTCGACGCCTACCGTGCCACCGGACCCGAGGCACGCGCCGGCTTCCTGGAGTGCGTCGCCGACAAGCTCGCCGCACTGACCGACACCATCGTCGAGCGGGCGCACCAGGAGAGCGGGCTGCCCGTGGCCCGGCTGACGGGCGAGGTAGGACGCACGACCGGGCAGCTGCGGTTGTTCGCCGCGGTGCTGCGCGAGGGCAGCTGGCAGGGGGCCCGCATCGACCCCGCGCTACCGGACCGCGCCCCGCAACCGCGTCCCGACATCCGCCAGCAGCGCATCCCCGTCGGGCCCGTCGCCGTGTTCGGAGCGAGCAACTTCCCGCTGGCGTTCTCCGTCCTCGGTGGCGACACAGCCTCGGCGCTGGCCGCGGGCTGCCCCGTCGTCGTCAAGGCGCACGACGCGCACCTGGGGACGTCCGAGCTGGCCGCCGGCGCCCTGCGTGCCGCCGTCGAGGAGTGCGGGCTGCCGGAGGGTGTCTTCTCGCTCGTGATCGGTGACGGCCCCACCCTGGGTGCCCGGCTCGTGGCCGACCCGCGCATCCGCGCTGTCGGCTTCACCGGCTCCCGCGCCGCCGGTCTCGCGCTGATGCGGACGGCCGCCGAGCGTCCGGTGCCGATACCGGTGTACGCGGAGATGAGCAGCATCAACCCCGTCGTGCTGCTGCCCGGCGCGCTGCGCGAGCGGGCGGAAGACCTCGCCGAGGGCTTCGTCGGGTCGCTGACGCAGGGCGCGGGCCAGTTCTGCACCAACCCCGGGCTGGTACTGGCGATCGACGGCCCGGAACTGGAGGCATTCGTGACGAGGGCCGCCGAGACCGTCGAGGGCGACGCCGGGGCGACGATGCTCACGCCGGGCATCGCCGCGTCGTACCGCACGGAGACCGAAGCCGTCGCCGGACACGAGGCCGTCGTCACGCTCGCGCGCGGCGCGGTGCCCCAGGGCGCGAGCCCCTGCCAGGCCGCGCTGATGGCGGTCGGCGCTGACGACTTCACCGCCGACCCCGCTCTGCAGCGGGAGATGTTCGGCGCCGCAGGACTCGTGGTGCGCTGCCGCGACCTGGGGCAGGTCGCCGACGTGCTGCGCTGCCTGGAGGGGCAGCTGACCGCCACCGTCCACACCGCCGACAGCGACCTGGACGCGGCGCGCGAGCTCCTGCCCCTCCTCGAACGGGGCGCCGGGCGCGTGCTGTTCAACGGCTGGCCGACGGGCGTCGAGGTGGGACACGCCATGGTGCACGGCGGGCCCTTCCCCGCCACGTCCGACGGCCGCAGCACCTCGGTCGGCTCGCTGGCCATCGAGCGCTACCTGCGCCCGGTGGCCTACCAGAACCTGCCGGCACAGCTGCTGCCCCGCCCCCTCGCGGACGGCAACCCGGACGGCCTGTGGCGCCGTGTCGACGGCGAGCTGGGACGGCACTGAACCGCGCGGAAGGTGGCGGAAGGAGAGGGAGACATGTCAGTTGCACAGCACGGTCCGACGGTCGGCGCGATGCGCGTCGTCCCGGTCGCGGGGCGGGACAGCATGCTGCTGAACCTGAGCGGCGCCCACGGCCCCTACTTCACCCGCAACCTGGTGGTCCTCACCGACTCGGACGGGAGGACGGGCCTCGGCGAGGTCCCCGGCGGCGAGGCGATCCGCCGTACGCTCCAGGCGGCCGGCGCTCTCGTCGTCGGCAGTCCGGTGGCCCGGCTGCGCTCAGTCGTCGCACAGGTGCTGGCGCGCTTCGCGGACCGCGACCGAGCCGGGCGCGGCGCGCAGACCTTCGACCTGCGGGTGGCGGTACACGCTGCCACGGCCGTCGAGTCGGCGTTGCTGGACCTGCACGGCAAGTACCTGGGCGTGCCCGTGGCGGAGTTGCTGGGTGACGGGCAGCAACGCGCGGAGGTGCCCGTCCTCGGCTACCTCTTCTACGTCGGCGACCGCACCCGCACCGATCTCGACTACCGCGCCCCGGCGGACGAGGACGAGGACGCCGACGGGTGGCTGCGGCTGCGCCACGAGGAGGCGCTCACCCCCGAGGCCGTCGTGAGGCTGGCCGAGGCCGCGCACGCGCGCTACGGCTTCCGCGACTTCAAACTCAAGGGTGGCGTGCTGCCCGCCCGGGACGAGGCCGCGGCCGTCACCGCGCTCGCGCGGCGCTTTCCCGAAGCACGCGTCACCCTCGACCCCAACGGGGCGTGGCGGCTGGACGAGGCCATCCGGGTCGGCCGCGAGCTGCGGGACGTCCTCGCCTACGCGGAGGACCCCTGCGGAGCCGAGGACGGCTACTCGGGGCGTGAGGTGATGGCGGAGTTCCGACGGACCACCGGGCTGCCCACCGCCACCAACATGATCGCCACGGACTGGCGGCAGCTGACCCACGCCCTCCGCACGGACGCCGTGGACATCCCGCTCGCCGACCCGCACTTCTGGACGATGAGCGGCTCGGTGCGAGTGGCGCAGCTCTGCCAGGCGTGGGGGCTGACCTGGGGCTCGCACTCCAACAACCACTTCGACGTGTCGCTGGCGATGTTCACGCACGTCGCCGCCGCGGCCCCCGGCCGGATCACGGCGATCGACACGCACTGGATCTGGCAGGACGGCCAGCGCCTCACCCGCGAGCCCCTCACGATCGACGACGGGCTGCTGCACGTCCCCGAGGCGCCCGGTCTCGGCATCGAACTGGACGAGGAGCAGGTGGCCGCCGCACACGAGTTGTACGAGCGCGAACGGCTCGGCTCCCGCGACGACGCGGTGGCGATGCGGCACCTCGTGCCCGGATGGTCCTTCGACCCCAAGCGCCCGGCACTCGACCGGGACTGAGACCCCGCGGGGCCGGCAGCTGCCGGCCCCGCACTGCTACCGGCCCGGCAGGCGCGCCGCTCGCGGCCTGCCGAGTCACCCATGCCTGACAGGAGGCAACGATGCCTACCGCAAGAACGGGCCTGATACCCGGGCTGTCCTGGAACACACTGGCTGCGGACGCGCCGGGCACGACTTGGAGCCTGCCGCCCTGGGCGCTCCTGCTGCTCGTCGCGGGCGGGGTCGCGCTGCTGCTCCTCCTGGTCGTGAAGGTGAAGCTGCACGCGTTCCTCGCCCTGCTCCTGGTGAGCATCGGTGTCGCCGCTGCCGCCGGAATCCGCCTCAGTGACCTGCCCGGTGTGCTCGAACAGGGCATGGGGGACTCCCTCGGAGAGATCGCCATCATCGTTGCCCTCGGCGCGATGCTGGGACGGGTCATGCAGGAGTCCGGCGCCGTGGAGGTGCTCTCCGGCAGGCTGCTCGCGGCCGTCGGGGAGAAGCGGGCCCCGCTCGCGGTGGGTCTCACGGCGCTTTTGGTGGGCGTACCCGTCTTCTTCGACGTCGGCTTCATCCTGCTGATGCCGCTCATCTACGCGGTGGCGCAGCGCTCCGGCCGTTCGGTGATCAGCGTGGCCCTGCCCGCCGTCGGCGGTCTCGCCATCATGCACGCCGTGTTGCCGCCGCACCCGGGTCCGGTCGCCGCAGCGGGACTGCTCGGTGCGAGCCTCGGCTGGGTGACCGTCATGGGCCTCGTCTGCGGCCTGCCGGCCTGGTTCGTCGGCTCCTACCTCTTCGGCGTCAAGGTCGGCGACCGGCTGCACGTGCCGGTGCCCGCTCTCGCCACCGGGACCACCGCCTCTTCGGACGCGAACGACGGGACTGGCACGGCCGATGCGAGTGGCACGGCCGATGCGACCGGCAGGGCCGACGCGGCCGGCTCTACCGGCGCGCCGGGCACGCCGGCACGGCCGGTACGCGGGCCGGGGCCCAACCACCGCCCTCGCTGGGTGTCACCGTCTGCGTGATCGTCCTGCCGGTGCTGCTGATCATGCTGCACACCTTCGCAGGACTGGTCTTCGACAAGGGCGCGCTCCGTACGGCACTGGAGTTCATCGGCGCCCCGATCATCGCCCTCACCCTCGCCACGCTGCTGTCGATCTGGATGCTCGGGGTGCGGGGCGGCTTGAGCATGGAACGTATCGAGAAGGCGGCCTCGGCCTCGCTCGGTCCGGTGGCGCTGGTGCTGCTCGTGACCGGGGCGGGCGGCGTCTTCGGCGCCGTCCTGGAACAGTCGGAGGCAGGAGACGCGCTGGCGGACCTGATGGGTTCGACAGCGCTGCCCGCTGTGGTGCTCGCGTTCCTCATCGCGGCGGTACTGCGAGTGGCGCTCGGCTCGAAAACAGTAGCGATCGTGACCACCGCACCCATCGTGGCGCCGCTCATCCGCGAATTCGACCTGTCCCAACCGGAGATCGCCCTCGTCGTCGTGGCCGTCGCCTCCGGCGGCACGGTGCTGTCGCACGTCAACGACTCCGGCTTCTGGCTCTTCAACCGGTACATGGACATCGACATCCGGACGACGCTGAAGAGCTGGACGCTGATGGAGACGTTCCTGGGGCTGACCGCTTTCGCCATCGCAGCCGTCCTCAGCGGCGCCCTGGCGCTCGCCTGAGCACGGCCGGATCGGGCATGTGCCGCTCCGGGACCCCGGCCGCGCCGCGCGCCTTCGGGGCTGCTCGGTTACGTGGCGCTCTCCCGCCTGACCGGTCCGCGCGCTCTGGGCCGTCGGCGACGCCGAAGGTCAGGGCTGCGTGGTGGCGACCTTCAGACCGAACCCGATCAGGACGGTGCCGGTGACGCGGTCGATGGTCCGGCGCACGGCAGGCTTCTGGAAGAAGACGCGGGCCTTGGCCAGCAGCAACACATAACCGCCGAGCCACACGGCGGTCAGCGCCGCGTGGACGAGGACCAGCAGTGCCATGCCGGTGTGGGGAGACAGACCGGTCGGGGCCAGCGTCGGCAGCAGACCGGTGTAGAAGACGGCGATCTTGGGGTTGAAGACGTTGCTGACCAGGCCGGTCCGCCAGGGGTTGCCGGCGGGGGAGTCGGGGAGCGCGCCCGTCTCCCGCGCCCGCACGCGCCGGCTGTGGAGCAGCGCCTGGATGCCGAGGAACACCAGGTAGGCGGCTCCCGCCAGCTTGACCGCGGTGTACGCGGTGGCAGAGGCGGCCAGGACCGCGGCAAGGCCCGCGATGGTGAGAACGCCCCAGACCAGCAGCCCCGCGGTGATGCCGCCGACCGTCCGCAGCCCGTCCCGCCATCCGGCGGAGACGGCCCGCTTCGTCACGACGGCCATGTCCGGGCCGGGCACCATGGTCAGCACGGCGAGCACACCGGCCGCAGCGAGGAACTGTATGAGCATGCCTTCAGTCTCACATCCGCGAGGTGGGGGCGAGCCATGTGGCCGCGGTCCGGACGGGAGCAGGCCCGCAGTCCTTTCAGCACGGGGCGTCGTAGTCGGCGTCGAAGACGATCAGGCCAGGCGGGCCGGGCCTTCGGGAGGGCCGCAGCTGTGGTGCCGTAACCCGGTGCCGGTGCCGGTGCCGGTGCGGGTGCCGTAACCCGGTGCGGGCGCGGGTGCCGTAGCTCGGTGCCGTAGCTCGGTGCGGGTGCCAGTGCTGGTGCCGGTTCCGGCTTGGCTTGCGGTTGCCGCTGCGTCAACTTCTACCGTCTTCGGTGTGGCCGGAGAGACCGGCCCGGCGAGGGGAGGCGGGACCATGGGCTGGTCGATCGCGGATGTGGCCCGGATGTCCGGGGTGACGTCCCGGACGCTGCGGCATTACGACGAGATCGGCCTGCTGCCGTCGGCGTGGTTCGGGAGCAACGGGCACCGCTACTACGAGGAGGCCGACCTGCTGCGGCTGCAGCAGATCCTGCTGATGCGGGAGCTGGGCCTGGGGCTACGCGAGATCGCGGCGGTACTGGACAGCCAGGTAGACCAGCTTGCCGCGCTCCGCGAGCACCGCAGCCGGCTGCTTGCGGAACGCGACCGGCTGGAGACACTCGCCCACACGGTCGGCCGCACCATCGCCGAACTGGAGGAAGGTAAGGGCAGCAGCGCTATGGCACAGATCAACAGGCCGGAGAACCTGTTCGAGGGATTCGAGTCCGGCCGCCACGAGGCGGAGGCGCGCGAGCGGTGGCCGGAGCAGTGGGAGCAGTCCCAGCGAGCCGTCGCCGGGATGACCGCCGCAGACATGGAGCGGTGGCAGCGTGAGGTGACGGCGCAGATGGTCCGTATGGCGGAGTTCATGGTGGCCGGCACACCGGTCGCCGATCCCGCGGTGCAGGCCGAGGTGGACGGCCACTACCAGGGCGTGTGCCGGTTCTGGACCCCGTGCGCTGCCGCGTACAAGGGATTGGGCCAGACCTACGTGGACGATCCTCAGTTCCGTGCGAACTTCGACCGGATCGCCGACGGGCTGGCCGTCTACCAGCGCGACGCGATGGCCATGTACGCCGACGCACGGCTGGGCTGACCGACCGCTCACACTGCCGGGGGGCTGCAGACCCCCGGCGGCAGGCAACCAGCGGATACCACCCGCAGAATCAGCTCACCGAAGCCCTCGGCACTGTGCCGAGAGAACTTCCGGGCGACTCCGTGCGGGCCCACCACCGGATGGGATTTTCGCGGTGAGTGGCTGGATCATTTCCCTGCCATGCCCAAAGTATGGCAACGAGGGGGACTTGCCGCAAGACCCCCCGAGGGGCTGACAATCCTCGCATTTGCCAGGCCGTTGAGGGCCGAACCTGTGCACATGGGAGGAAGCGAATGGTTGATGCCGACAGCGGGGTGGGGGAGTCCCTTCCGGCCGATTGCTACGTGCTGGAATTTCAGGAGATCGACCGGACGCGGGCCGCGGTCGTCGGAGGCAAAGGCGCGCACTTGGGGGAGTTGTCACGGATCGAGGACATCCACGTTCCTGCCGGCTACTGCGTGACGACGAACGCTTTCCGGCGCGTCCTCGCGGACGTGCCCTCGATCGACGATCGGCTCGATCAGCTCTCGCGTGTGGATCCCGACGACCGGGATGCGATCCGCGCGCTGAGCGCGGAGATCCGCGGTAGCGTCGAGAGCACCTCCATCCCTGACGATATGGCGGCGGCCCTCACCGACCCGCTCGCCCGACTCGGTGAGGGAGTCGCTTGTGCCGTCCGGTCCAGCGCGACCGCGGAGGACCTGCAGACGGCCTCCTTCGCGGGCCAGCACGACACGTACCTGAACGTCGTGGGCCCGGCGGCCGTCCTCGAACACGTCAGCCGGTGCTGGGCCTCGCTCTACACCGAGCGAGCCGTGACCTACCGTCTGCGGAACGGCTTCGACCCTCGCAAGGTGCATATGGCGGTGGTCGTGCAGCAGATGGTGTCCCCGGACGCTTCCGGCATCCTGTTCACGGCAGACCCCGCCACATCGAACCGGAAGGTCTCCTCCGTGGAGGCCGGTTTCGGTCTCGGTGAGGCCCTGGTCTCCGGTCGGGTGAACGCGGACGTGTTCACAGTGCGGGACGGCGACATCGTCGACGCGTCGGTCGCCGTCAAGCAGTTCGCCGTCCACGCCTCGCCGGCGGGCGGGACGCAGGAGAAGGCCGTCGAGCCCGCGTCGCGGCAGCGGCCGGCGCTGACGGACACGCAGGTGGTGCGGCTCGCGCAACTGGGCCGGCGGATCGAGGCGCACTTCGGCCGCCCCCAGGACGTCGAATGGTGCCTGGTCGAGGGCGGCTTCCAGGTGGTCCAGAGCCGGCCGATCACCACGTTGTTCCCCATCCCGGCGGCCGGCGACGGCGAGAACCACGTCTACGTCTCGGTCGGTCACCAGCAGATGATGACCGATCCGATGAAGCCTCTGGGGCTGTCCGTGTGGCAGTTGACGACCCCACGGCCGATGGCTGAGGCCGCCGGAAGGCTGTTCGTCGACGTCACCGAGCGCCTGGTCTCGCCGGCGAGCCGCGCCGGGGTCCTGGAGAACCTGGGGGAGTCCGATCCGCTGATCGGGGACGCGCTGCGGACGGTCCTCGACCGGGGTGACTTCCTCCCGCCGTCTCCCGGCAGCGGCCCGGCCGGGCCGCCGCCCGATGCCGCGCCCGCCCCGCTGGAGACCGATCAGGCCCTCGTAACCGAGCTGATCGAGCGCGGGCAGGCGTCCAACGCCGCCCTGGAACGCGAGATCGCGACAGTGTCCGGGCCGGCGCTGTTCGACTTCATCCTGGCGGACATCATGGAGCTGCGGCGGATTCTGTTCGATCCGCAGAGCCATCAGGTGGTCATGAGCGCGGTGGACGCGTCGCGGTGGCTCAACAAGCAACTGCATGCGTGGCTGGGCGAGAAGAGCGCGGCCGACACACTCACGCGGTCGGCCTCCGGCAACGTCAGCTCCCAGATGGGGCTGGCACTCCTGGACGTCGCAGACGTGCTCCGCACGTATCCGGCTGTGGTGGCGTTTCTGCGTGCCGTCGAGGGCGACGGCTTCCTGCACGAACTGGATGCTCCCTGCGGGCCGGTGGGGGGCCGGGCGGCGCGGGACGCCATCCGCGCCTTCCTCGACACGCACGGCATGCGCTGCGTCGGCGAGATCGACATGACGAGACCGCGCTGGAGCGAAAGTCCCACCACACTCCTGCCCCTGCTCCTCCACAACGTCGACACCTTCGAGCCGGGCGCGGGCAGGCGGCGCTTCCAGGAAGGACGGCGTGCGGCACGGGAGAAGGAAGAGGAGGTGCTGGAGCGGTTGCGGGCCCTGCCGGCAGGAGAAGACAAGGCCGCAGAGACCAAGCGGATGATTGACCGGGTCCGCGCCTTCATCGGGTACCGGGAGTACCCCAAGTACTTCATGGTCGGCCGCTACTTCCTGTACAAGCGGGCCTTGCTGGCGGAAGCCGAGCGTCTCGTGCGGGCCGGTTCGCTTCGTGAGAGGGAAGACGTCTTCTACCTCACGTTCTCGGAGCTCCATGACGTCGTACGCACAGGACGGGTGGATGACGAGCTCATCCGCCGGCGAGAGGAGGCGTTCAGGGCGTATCAGGCGCTCACCCCGCCCCGGGTACTGACGTCGGACGGTGAGGCTGTCGCCGGGGCGTACCGACGAGAGGACGTGCCGGACGGCGCCCTGGTCGGCCTGCCGGTCTCCGCCGGGACCGTGGAGGGGCGTGCACGCGTCATCACGGACATGGCAAAGGCCGCTCTCGAAGCGGACGACATCCTGGTCACGGCCTACACGGATCCCAGTTGGTCGCCCCTCTTCGTCACGGCCAAAGGCCTGGTCACCGAGGCGGGTGGCCTCATGACCCATGGCGCGGTGGTCGCCCGTGAGTACGGCTTGCCGGCCGTCGTGGGGGTGGAGGACGCCACCCGGCGCATCCGGGACGGTCAGCGGATCCGCGTGCAGGGCACGAGCGGGTACGTCGAGGTACTGCCCCAAGAGGGCGGCTGAGCGACCTGCGTGTCCCTGCGGCGGGGCCCGTCCCTGGGGGCGGCCGTGCGACATCAGCGCCGCACCGGGCCCCTGTTCCCTTCGGGGGCTTCGGGAAGATCGTCGTCGGAGCGCATCCACACCGTCCGCTGGGGGAAGGGGATGTCGATGCCGGCCCCGGTGAGGGCTTCCTTGACCCGGCGCCGCAGCTCCCGGGTGACACCCCACTGCTGAAGCGGTGCCGTCTTGACGGCGAGGCGCACCACGACACCGTCGGGGTCGAGCGACTGCACGCCCCACACGGAGGGGTCTTCGAGGAGGATGTCCCTGAAACGGGGCTCCTCGCGCAACTCGCGGCCCGTGCGCTCCAACACCTCGAACACCGTGTCGAGGTTGGACTCATGGGCGACCGAGACGTCGAGGACGGCGCGTGCCCATTCCTGGCTGTCGTTGCGGACGCGGAGGATCTCGCCGTTGCGGATGTGCCAGAGGCCGCCGTTGAGGTCGCGGACCTGGGTGAGCCGCAGGCCGACGTGTTCCACTTCTCCGACGGCTTCACCCAGGTCCACCGAGTCGCCCACGCCGTACTGGTCCTCCAGCATGATGAGCATGCCGGACAGGTAGTCGGCGACCAGGCTCTGGGCCCCGAAACCGATGGCCAGACCCACCACCCCCGCGCTGGCCAGCAGCGGGCCGAGCGCGATGCCGATCTGGTCCAGCACCATCGCCACGCCCATCACCGCGACGACGATCGTGACGATGCTGCTGAGAACGGACCCGATGGTGCGCGCCCGCTGCTCACGCCGCTCACTCGCCCGGGAGCGGTCGCGCGCCAGCACGGCGGGCCCGCGCGCGGACCGGCGAGGCTCGCTCTCGGCCTCCGGGGGTTGGAGAATCCGCTGGACGACCCGGGAGATGGCCTTCTTGGCCACCGCCCGGACGATCGCGGCACCCACGATCACGAGCAGGATGCGCAGTGGCACACCTACCAGTGTGTCGATGTTCTCGCGCAGCCACCCCGGGGCGGACATGGCCAGGTCGTTGACGGTGTGGGCGTGCGTCGCCGTCGCACCGGTGGGGGACACGGGATCCACTCACTTCCGCTCAGTTTCGATGCTCAGCCAGTTGCCGTGCTCAGCAGGCCGAACGTATCGGCGGACCTGAAAGGGGTCAAAAAGAGTGGAGAGGAGGTGCGGGAGTGGCGCCTGGCGTACGTCGACGTGGTGGGGATCTCACGGGCGGCGCCCCGTCGGCGAACCGCCGACCCGGCGTTGCCATGAGGCGAGACGAGGGCGGGTGGGGCGGAGATGAGACCGATGACGGGCCAGGGGGCGGCCGGGAGAGACGGCCCGGGGACGGCCCGGGAGAAGGGTGCAGGAGCCAGGTCCGCGTGGCCAGTAACTCCCCGCAGTTCTAACCGACCCTGACCACGTACTTGCCCTGCACGCCGCCTGCCTCCAGCGCGCGGTGTGCGGCCGCCGTCTCCTCCAGAGAGAAGACGGTGTCCACCGCCGGGCGCAGCTTCCCCTCCACCACGTGGCGGGCGAGGTCGTCGAGGTGGGTGCGCAGAGGATTGCCGCTGAAGAAGCGCACCCGGCCCTGTCCGTGTACCGCGCTGGCCGCGATGTACCCCAACGACGCGGCGGGCTTTGACTGGTCGAAGGCGATGGCGACCATGCGTCCGCCTGGCCTCAGCAGCTGACGGAAGGCCCGCAGAGCGGTTCCCGCAGTGTCCAGGACCACGTCGAACCGGCCCAGTTCCGCCGGCGGGACGCTCCGGTGATCGACGGCCTGGTGGGCACCGAGAGTCCGGACGAAGTCGAGATTGGTGGTGCGGGCCAGGGCTGTGACCTCAGCACCGTAGGCCCGTCCGAGCTGGACGGCCGCGTTGCCGACACCTCCCGCCGCGCCGCGTACGAGCAGCCGTTCACCGGGGCGTAGCCGGGCCTTTTCGCGCAGCGCGGTGACGGCCGTGGTCGCCACCGGAAGCGTGGCGGCATCCAGGAGGGGCAGGCTGTCGGGGACCCGTCCGAGGCGCTCGGTCTTGACGGTCAGGTACTCGGCAGCACTGCCGAATCCGGAGGTGCGCCCCAGCACGCCCCATACGCGGTCCCCGACCGCGAGACCCGTCGCGCCGGTACCGAGTGCGGCGACCTCGCCGGTGAAGTCCAGTCCGATGCGCTTGGGGAACTTCCGACTGGTGAAGGGACGAAGACGGCCGGAGCGGAACGCCAGCTCGCCGCCGTTGACGCTGAAGGCGTGTACCCGCACGAGTGCCTCGCCGGGTGCCGGTTCGGGACGCGGCACCCGGTCGACATACAGCACTTCGGGAGCGCCGTAGCGGTCGAAAAGCACAGCTCTCATCGTGCGACTGTTCACCGTTCTCACCTTGCTACCTGTGGTCGTACGGGGTCTGGCAGCGACTGTAAGCTCGCAAGTGGACGATGCCGTCCGTTTGGGCCGGAGGTGAGAGACAATGCTGGAGGTTTCCTCTCAGATAGGGGGCCAGGACAGCCTGCGGACGGACGCGAGGCGTAACCGGGAGCGCGTCCTCGTGGCGGCCCGTGCGGTCTTCGCCGAGCGCGGGATCGACGCGCCCATGGCAGCCGTGGCCCGCCGGGCCGGAGTCGGCGTAGCGACGCTGTACCGACGCTTCCCGACCAGGGACGCGTTGGTCAGGGCGGCGTTCGCACGGCAGAGGGAAATCTGTGCCCAGGCACTCAGCGAGGCGCTGGCCGATCCCGACCCATGGCGGGGCTTCCAACGACTGGTCGTCACCGCGTGTGAGGTGCAGCGGGAGGAGCGGGGGTTCTCGGCGGCGTTCGCCGCAGCCTTCCCGGACGGAACGGAGGATGTGCAGTCCTTGGATCAGGCCGAGCGGGACCTCATGGCCCTGGTCCGCAGGGCCCAGGCCGCGGGCGCGCTGCGCGCCGACTTCCGCCCTTCCGACCTCGCCGTGGCCTTGTTGGCCCACTGCGGTCTGGTGACCACTCTGCCCAAGGACGGTGCGGCCTCCCGGCGTCTGGTGGCCTACCTGCTCCAGTCCTTCCGCGCCGACGCGGCCCACGAGCCGCTGCCCCCGCCGAGCGGGCTGTCACTGCGCAGCCTCCCGCTCGCGACTGACGGCGCCCAGGGACGGCGGTCCTCCAGGGCCTGACACGCAGTGTGCCGGCCGGCGCGGCACAGCGTGTTATCGGGGGTCCTTGCGCTGCCGAGCCGGGGGCGCAGGGCTGCGCAGGGCCTCGGCGGCGAGGCGGGCGGCACACTCGCCGTCACAGCGATCAACATCTGGCTCCGCGACACCGTCCAAGAGCCATCAGAAACGGCCTAGCCGCGTATCGAGAGGCTGCGGGAACCTGGATGACGGGCTCGGCGGGCGCACGCCGCTCGTCAGCACCGGGGATCTGACCGTCACCGGGGTACCGGGCCGGCAGGTCGAACTGCGGATCACACGAGGCGAGAGGGCGCTTCCGCGCGAGGCGAAGGACGGAACGCCAGTCGGCTTCGTGAGTATCGGCAGCGGACGGGACGCCTCGCAAGCCCGCGTCACCCTCCAACGGGAGGCGGTGGCCCCGGGTTTCGCCGCAAGGCTGACCCGCCTGGGGTAGAACGAGGGTCGTAGCTCCCGGAAGAGACCGATCATGTTGAAGGGCTCCACCTCATGCACACCTCCTCCCGCCGTGCCGTACTCACGACGCTCGTCGGAGCTGCGGCGCTCCCGGTCACCGGATGTGGTTCGAGAGCCGATGAGACCGCGCCAAAGGCGTCCTCCAGCGCCTCGCCCTCGCCGTCGGACGCCGCTGCCCTCACCCGGAGAACGAAGCACGCGTTCGGGGCGCTGGAGCGGAAGTTCGACGCCCGGCTCGGCCTCTACGCGGTGGACACGGGCGATGGCCGCTCCGTCACCCACCGGCCTGACGAGCGTTTCGCCTATGCCTCCACCTGCAAAGCTCTACTCGCAGCCGCCGTTTTGGAGAAGAACTCCCTCAGGGAACTCGAAAAGCGAGTCCGGGTACGCCCGGACGACTTGGAGGGTTATTCGCCGATTACCGAGCGGCGCAGCAACGCGAGCATGACCCTCCGAGAGCTGTGTGACGCCGCCGTCCGCTACAGCGACAACGCCGCGGCCAACCTCCTCTTCGAGGAACTGGGCGGGCCCCGGAAGCTGCAACATGCGCTGCGCGCGCTCGGTGACCGTGTCACCCGGGCCGACCGCTACGAAGTAGAACTCAGCGAGGCCACCCCAGGCGATCCCCGCGACACCAGTACGCCCCGCGCCATGGCCACAGACCTGCGCACCTACGTCCTGGGTGACGTCCTCGCCGCCGACAAGAAGGCCCTGCTGGCCGACTGGCTCACACGCAACACCACCGGCGACAGGCTCATCCGAGCCGGCACACCTGATGGCTGGCGGGTCGGCGACAAGACCGGCAACGGTGGCTACGGCACCCGCAACGACATCGCCATCGTCTGGCCACCGGACGCTGCTCCCCTCGCTCTCGCCCTCATGTCCCGCCGCGACACCAAAGATGCCGAACACGACGACGCCCTCATCGCCGAAGCCGCCGAAGTCGTCTTCAGGGCGCTGGCCTGACACCGCTGCCCGGCGGTTTCCGAGTCCCTCATCACCCGGGTTCCCGACCTCACTCGTCCCCGAACGCCACCCGGCGCGGGCCGTGAGGTGCCACGGTCCGCGCCGGTACGGCCGACCGCTCGCAGGAGCCGGAGCGGTCAGAGCGTGACGATACGGCTCTCGTTGGGGACGCAGTGAGTCATCTCCAGGCCGGTGACGTCGCGGACGCCGTTGTTGCCGAGGTTGGCGGCCCGCTGGAGTTCGTCCTCGGTGAGGGTCTGACCTGGAAGGGGAGCGAGGTGCCGCACAACCTCGGCGGTGATGCCGAGGCCTTCGCCGACGCGGCTGCCGTAGGTGTCCTCTGCCATGAACAGGTGCCAGACCATGCGCTCTTGCACTGCGCGGTCGCACCGGCTCAACGCTTCGACGAGGTTGGCCACCAGGTCGTCCCTCTCCCACTCCTCGGACAGGAGGTAGCGCTCGCCCGCCTGCCGGTAGTCGTTGGTACGGGGGATGCGAGCCCGGGTGAGGCGGCCACCTATGACGGGGCCCTGTTCATCGGCGTGGGGGTAGTCGCTCTCGCGGAGACCGCCACGGACCGAGGGCTCGTAGTTGATGGACGGCTCCTCACCGCCGGCGTCGACGTGGTAGGCCATGGTGCCGTCGCGCTGGTTGGTGTGCACACCTGCGTTCCTGGGCTGGTTGACAGGGAGTTGCAGGTAGTTGGGCCCGACTCGGTAGCGCTGTGTGTCGCTGTAGGCGAAGGTACGGCCGACGAGCATCTTGTCGTCGGAGAAGTCCATTCCGTCGACGAGGACACCGGTACCGAAGGCGATCTGCTCGCTCTCGGCGAAGAAGTCCTCCGGGGCCCGATTGAGGACGAGGCGGCCCACGGGAAGGAGTGGGAAGTCGTTCTGAGGCCAGACCTTGGTGTCGTCCAAGGGGTCCCAGTCGAGCTCGGGGTGGTCGTGGTCGTCCATCATCTGCACGCGCAGCTCCCACTCGGGGTAGTCACCGCGCGCGATGGCGTCGTACAGGTCCTTGGTGTGGCTGCCGAGCTCCTTCGCCTGGATCTCGGCAGCCTGGCGTGCGGTCAGCGACTTCACGCCCAGCTTGGGCGCCCAGTGGTACTTCACCAGCTTCGTCTCGCCCCTGGCGTTCACCCACTTGTAGGTGTTCACGCCGAACCCCTCCATGTGGCGGTAACTGGCGGGGATGCCGCGCGGGCTGAAGACCAGCGTGTACATGTGGATCGACTCGGGCGAGGCGGCGGCGAAGTCGAAGACGCGGTTGGGGTCCTGCCGTTCGAAGGTGACCGGATCGGGCTTCTGTGAGTGGATGACGTCGGGGAACTTGATGGCATCGCGGATGAAGAACACCCCGAGGTTGTTGCCGACCAGGTCCCAGTTGCCGTCTTCGGTGTAGAACTTCACCGCGAAGCCGCGCGGGTCACGGGCCACCTCGGAGGAGTCCCGGCCGCCTGCCACCGTCGAGAACCGCAGCGCCACCTCGGTGCGTTTGCCCGCTTCCTGGAAGAGCTTCGCCCGGGTGTGGGTGGCGATCGGCTCGTCACCGACCGTGCCGTACGCCTCGAAGTATCCGTACGCCGTCGCTCCACGCGCGTGGACCACCCGCTCGGGTACCCGTTCCCGGTCGAAGTGCGAGATCTTCTCCAGGAACTGGTAGTTTTCCAGCGTTGCCGGCCCGCGCGCACCGATCGTGCGCTGGTTCTGGTTGTCGTGGACCGGATGTCCCTGGCGGTTCGTCAGGACCGCGCGCTCATCGTCGCGGTCGGCCGCTTCGGGACGGTTGTCTGCCATGGTGCTTCCTTCCGTATGGGCCGTTCCGGTGGTCCGACCATACCCATAGAATTGACTGAGTCAATTCTATGGAGGGGTGTGGGTGCCGCTCGCAGGTGGAGCGCGAGGCAGGCCGAGAAGTCGCAGCGACAGTGGGCCGGCGTCGCCGTGCTTCCCCGTGCACCTGCAGCCGCAACCGCAGCCGCACCTGCAGCCGCAGCCGCAGCCAGAGCCACGGCCGTATACGGAGCCTTAGCCGCGACCGCTCCGGAGCCGCAGCTTCCTCCACACGGTGGCTGTGCCCGCGAGAGCGACACCGCTACAGTCGGCGGCAGAATCGGGATGACAGCGCGTTGGTGGCTGGGCGGCGCGTCGCTGCGACGTGTCCGCTCGGAGGCGCCCATGTCCTACCGGTCTCTCGTACGCGTGGCGGGGTCCGGTTTCCTTCTTCTGGGGTACCTGGCCCGCCTTCCCTATGCCATGTGCTCGTTGGCCACCCTCATACTTCTGCAGACGGCCTCCGGCAGCTACGCGTTCGCGGGGCTGGCCGCCGGAGCACAAGGGATGGCCATCGCAGTCGGCGGGACCGTTGTCGGCGCCCTGGCCGACCGCTACGGTCACCGGGCGGTGGCGACGGTGATGCCGGTCGCCAACCTGGCCGCCGTCGTCTGTCTTGTGGCCGCCACCGCATGCGGTCGTGCAAGCATGCTGGCAGCTGCCGCGCTCACCGGCCTGACCCAGCCACAGGTCGGTCCGCTGGTTCGTGTCCTCTGGCCCCGACTCCTGCGGGCTCGGGACAGGCAGGAGCTGTTGCCGACTGCGATGTCCTACGAGGCGGCCGCCGACGAGACGAGCTTCGTCCTGGGCCCGGCCCTGGTCGGCCTGCTGACCCCCTTCGCCACCCCGATCGGGCCCGCCACGGCCCCCGCTGTCGGTCTGGTGCTTCTCCTGGCCGCGGCCACGCTGCCCTTCGCCCTGTACTCCTCCTCTCCGCGCGGCACCGGCCGACCGCGGAAGGCGATCCGCCAAGGGCGGCTGCCTCGCCGGGCGATGGCCGGCATGTTCGTGTCGATGGCCGCCATGGGGGCGGTGCTCGGAGCCGTGCAGACCGGGGTGACGGTCTCTGCCGCCGATGCCTCGCAGGCCGGGGCCGCGGGGCTGGTGTACGCCGAGTTCGGTATCGGAAGCGCGCTGGCCGGGGCAGTCTGTGCCTGGCTCCCTGCCGCGTTCACACAGCGTCGACGCCTCCTCGTCTTCGCCGCCCTCCTGTGGGCCGGGACCCTGTGCCTGCTCGCGGGAGACCTGCTGCACGCGGTGCCCGTCGCGGTAGCAGCCGCCGGTCTCACCGTCGCCCCCTACATGATCTGCCTGTACACACTCACCGAGCAGCTCGCTCCCTCCTCGCGTGCGGCACTGGCGATGACCCTCCTGTGTGCGGGCGGCCCGCTGGGCACGGCTGCGGGACAGGCACTCGCCGGTTCGCTGGCCCAGCGACACGGCAGCACCGGAGCATTCGCGGTGGCTCCATTGGCCGCCGGGTCCGCCTTCCTCCTCGCGGTCGTCCTCCTCCTCGCGGACCAGGGGAGGGGCGTGTGGGTCGCCCGTCCCCGACGGCAGTGACCGGACCCCCGTCGACGACCACGAGCGTCTGAGTACCTGGCGCTCCTCTGGTGCCTGCCGTGGCCGCACGCGACGCCCCTGACCCGGCAGGGGCCCGCGCCCGCGGTAGCGGGACGCAGCCGTGCCCGGCGCCGCGGCGGGACCTGCTCCACTGCCATACCTCTCGCCTGATCTGGGCCAGGATCCGAAGCCGGCGGCCCCTGCCGGAGCGGTGCGGACTGTGGGCTTCCTCCAGTGTCTTGTCACGAATGCTGAGCAGCGAGCGCCGGACGCATGTGCATGCTCTCGCATGCGGCACAGCCAAGTGGTACGAACCAATATCCCCAACGAGGTTCATTCTCCCTGCGCTTGGCTCTTGACGGGCTGAATTGGAGCGGACCAAAATCGGCCGCCTGCCGTCTCGCCGCTCAGGAGAAACTGTGCACATCGCTTTGTTGCCTCTCGACGAGCGCCCCGTCAACACCCGTCTGCCTCAACTGGTGGGGGCGCTCGCGGGGGCACACGTCCACCTGCCACCGTCCAGGGACCTCAGCCGCAAAAGACGACCCGCCGCGACCGGCGCCCTCACTCGATGGCTGGAGTCGGCCGTCGACGCCCCGGCCCCGCTGGACGCCCTCGTCGTGTCGCTGGACATGCTCGGATACGGAGGTCTGATCGCTTCCCGCACGACGAAGGAGCCCACAGCGGCGGTGCTGGAACGGTGGGAAGTGCTCCGTCACGTCCGGGAGGTGTCGCCGCAGAGCGCCGTCCACGCCGTCTCCCTGGTCACTCGCGCGCCCAACTCGTACAACTGCGACGAGGAACCGGACTACTGGTCGGACATCGGTGCTGACCTGCACCGCTACGGGGCGGCGCTGCACCGCGCCTACCTCGGCGAGCCCGAGGGGGACCACGAGACCGTCGACGCCTTCCGAGGCCGTCTGCCCACCGCGCAGGTGGCCGACTTAAGCGCGCGGCGGCTCCGTAACCACACCGTGAACCTCGCCGCGCTCTCCCTCGCCGCCGACGGCATCCTCGACACCCTCCTGGTCACGGCGGACGATACCGCGCAGCGTTCGGCGGGCAGCCTCGAACAGCAGTGGCTCGCCCACTGGCAACAGACGCTCTCCGCCGCAGCTCCCCGTGTCCTGATGCACCCGGGTGCCGACGAGGTGGGCGCGGTGCTGGTGGCAAGGGCGGTCTTGACGAAACTGCGGCCGGAGGCGCTGCCCGTCGCCGTCGTGTGCGGTGTCGAGCACGGCCTGCAACGGGTCGCCCCGTACGAGAACCTCCCGATCGGCCAGGGCGCGCGCGGCCATGTCGACGCTGTCGGAGGGCGCCAAGTGCCCCCTGCGGAGGCCGAACTGGTCGTCGTCGTGCATCCGCCCGATCCGGCGGGCGGTGACTGGGCTCACCGGCATCCGAGGGTCCGTGACCCCGAGGACACCGAGGTGCGCGCCACCGCGGAGACGGTGTCCGGCCACGTGCGGGACGGGCACGCGGTCGTGGTGGCGGACTGCGCCTACCCCAACGGGTCCGATCCGGCGCTGGTGTCGGCGCTCGCACGCCGGATGCCGCTCACCGCCCTGGCCGGTTACGCCGGGTGGAACACCGCGGGCAACACTATGGGCAGCGCCCTCGCACACGGCGCGGTCTACACGGCCGCTCGCGAGCGCGGCGTCGCGGACACCACCGCCCACCACCGTCTGCTCCTCCACCGCCTCGTGGAGGACTGCGCCTACATGAGCGATATCCGGGGTGCGGCACTCGCACAGTTCACCGACCAGGTGCGGCACAGCACGTTGCCCGACGGGAAGGTCGCCACCGTCCGTGCGTGGATCGCCGAACAACTGGCCTCAGCGGCAGACCGGTTCCCCGGCTTCGAGGGGTGGGCCGTCGAGCCCGACTCCCTGCTCCTGCCGTGGGACCGCACCTTCGAGATCGACTTCGCCTTGCTCCGTCCCCAGGAAAGATGAGATCGGTATGCGTACGCCGCACTTGCTGCGCCGTCTTCTGCTCCCCGTGCTCCTGTGCTGCGCCCTTCTCACAGGCTGCGGTGTGGCTGCCCCGGACGTGTCCTTGGACCAGCCGGGCCGCAAGCCGGTGACGATCACCGTGTGGAGCGCCTACAGCGGCCGGGAACTGGACGTCTTCAACAACGTTTTGCGGCGCTTCGAGCGGGAACACCCGTGGATCACGGTGCGCAGCACCGGCGCGCAGAACAACGACCGCATGGTGGCCGCCCTCCGCGGCGGCCCCGCCCCCGACGTGCAGTGGGCGCCGCAGAGCGATCTGGCCGGGGTGTACTGCCCCAGCGGCGGCTGGCGCGACCTGTCGCACTACATCGAACGCGACGGCCTCGACCCCCAGGTGTTCGTCCCCGCAGCGTGGAAAGCCACCTCCGCGGGCGGCAAGAGATGTGCACTGCCGGTGCTGGGTGACATCTACGGCCTCTACTACAACAAGAAGAAGCTCGCCGAGGCCGGTCTTTCGGGTCCGCCCCGCACCATGAGCCAACTCGCCGACTACGCCAGGAAGCTGACCCGGAGGGATGGCCACGGTGACATCCGCGTCGCCGGATACGCGCCGCTGACCCTCTTCTACGCCAACCGCCCCGCCTACGAGGCCCAACTGTGGGGTGCCGAGTGGTTCAGGAAGGACGGCAGCTCCGCCGTTGCCACCGACCCCGACTGGCGCCGGCTGCTGGCCTGGCGCAAGAAGCTCATCGACTGGTACGGCTACGACAAGCTGCGCGCCTTCACCGCCGGCGCGGGCGCCCAGTACAGCGCCTCGAACGCCTTCCAGACGGGGCAACTGGCCATGATGCTGGACGGGGAATTCCGCACCGCCTTCGTCGAGAACGAGGCGAAGGATCTCGACTACGGCACGGCGCCCTTCCCCGCCCCCGACGACCGGCCCAAGCAGTACGGCGCGGGGGCCTGGACCGTGCACCTCGCCGGCGTGACCCACCGCAGCGCCCACCCGGACGCGGCGTGGCACCTGGTCAAATGGCTGGCCACCAGCCGGAAAGCGCAGGTCGCCCTCGCCGAAGGGCTGCACAACGTTCCCACGACGAAAGCGGCCCTGCGCTCTCCCGAACTGGCCGCGATACCCCACTTCAAGCCGTTTCTCGACATGGCGGCCGACCCGAACAGCAAGGTACCGCCCAGCACACCTGCCGGAGTCAGCTACCAGGACTCGATGGCCGCGTTCTTCCAGGAATGGGAATCCGGCGGCGTCCAGGACGCCGGCCAGGGTTTGGCGGAGCAGGCGCGCAAGATCGACAGCTTTCTGGACCAGGTCACCATCGGGAAGGAGCGCTGATGACGACGCTCCCCCTGCGGTCACGGGGCCGGGCGACCGCACCGACACGAAGCGCCGGCCGAGCCAGGCGCGTCAACTGGGCTGTTGTCGGTCTCATGGCGCCCTGGGCGCTGGGCTTCACCGTCTTCTTCGTCTATCCTCTGCTCGCCAACGTCTACCTCTCCCTGACGCGCTACGACCTCATCTCCCCGGCCACCTGGATCGGCCTGGACAACTGGGCGTTCCTCTTCCATGACGAGGCCCTCCTCACCGGCGTCCGCAACAGCGCGTGGATCCTGCTGGTCGGAGTCCCCGTCAAGCTGGCGTTCGCCTTCTTCGTCGCTTTGCTGATCTCCCGGGCGAGACGCGGCGCCGGCCTGCTGCGCACCGTCTTCTACCTTCCGCACCTCATGCCGTTGGTGGCCGCCGCCCTCGCCTTCGTGGTGCTGCTCAACCCGTCCTCCGGCCCGGTCAACACGCTCCTCGCGTCCGTGGGCATCGAGGGGCCCCTGTGGTTCAACGATCCGCAGTGGGCCAAGCCGTCCTTGCTGCTGCTGGATTCCTGGATGGTGGGCAACCTGATGGTCATCTTCCTGGCGGCGGTGCTCGACGTGCCGCAGCAGCTGTACGAGGCAGCCGACCTGGACGGGGCCGGCAAGCTGCGCAAGCTGTGGCACGTGACCCTGCCCGCCGTCCGCCCGGTCCTCGTCTTCGCGGCCGTCACAGCCGCCATCGACGCGCTGCAGTACTTCACACAGGCATACGTCGTGGCGACCTCCCTCTCCGGAGGGGCCACCACCGGGGCCGAGTCGCTGGGTTACCCGAACGACTCCACGCTGTTCTTCCCCGTCCTGCTGTACAAGCAAGGCTTCCGCTACTTCAACATGGGCTATGCCTCGGTGCTGGCGCTGTTGTTGTTCGCGGTGTCCTTCTGCGTCGCCTTCGTCATGCTCCGGCGGGCCAGCCGCTGGGCCTCGGACATGTGAGGAGCCAGCCGATGTCCGTACTCGCCCCCTCCCGCCGCCCCGC